>JAQWFD010000020.1 GCA_028704555.1 Desulfobacterales bacterium | reverse complement strand
CAGTAAACATCGTTACAAAGTGCGGCACGAACATGGGGAAACCGGTTGGCAACCATAGACATTCCTATGCCGGTCCCACACAGCAGAATCCCCCGCTGTATCGTTCCTGCGGAAACCATGCGGGCCACCTTCATGCCAAAATCCGGATAATCTACCGATTTTTCACTATCGGTTCCGACATCGATGACTTCACAACCGTTTTCAGCCAGATACGACTTGACAGCCTCTTTCAACCCATAAGCAGCATGATCACTGCCGATAATTATATGAATTTTACCATCACTCATTTTCTTTTCCCGCCTCGAAACAATTTATTGATGATCTTGCCCCCCTGTCCCCTTAACCGCCCGTATCCATGATCAACTTGCCGACCTGAAACAGTCTGGACAGCCACCGGGTCTTTCAGAATTAATCAGATACGGCTGCGGATCAAGACACCTTTGCCGAGATAACCTGTTAACATATCTAAAAAACTTCTTTACCGCAACATCAAAAACACGATTATTTCAGAGAAGATACAGGACGACGTTTCAATTTCGAATTCGCTGGCTGAATATAAAACAAGCTGTCAGCAGTTGAAACGCATGAAATGAGGGGGTTGAAGAGAATCTGGTAAAACTGGATTTCTTTATCGCGCTGTTTTTATCACCACTGAAGCGCTGATTTCGGCTGGTAGCTGATGAGTGACCCACCAGCTACCAGCCAATCAGCATGGACGAACGGCATCTGAACCTTTACAGGCTGCTGTCGGCAATCGGCCTTTTGCGAATCCCGTGATGACAAATTTGATAACGCCTATCCGGAAAATTGGGATCTGAAACCAGCCGCATCCGAAAAAACAGAATTTTCAAAAAAACCCCTGCTATGCATCGTATCGTTTCAGAATCAATGTTCCGTTTGTACCACCAAAACCAAACGAATTGCTCATCGCATAGTTGACGGCCTGTTTTCTGGCGGCATTCGGCACATAATCCAGGTCACATTCCAAATCCGGATTATCCAGATTCATGGTCGGCGGAATGATTCCATCATGGATGGTCAGGGCGGTAAAAACGGCCTCAACACCCCCCGCGCCACCGAGAAGGTGACCGGTCATGGATTTTGTGGACGATATGGCAATATCATACGCCCGGTCCTTAAAAACGGTTTTGATGGCCACCGTCTCATTAATATCATTGAGCTGTGTCGAGGTCCCGTGGGCATTGATATAATCGATTTTATCATACGAAATTCCGCCATCATCCAGCGCGGCCTGCATGCACCTCGCAGCGCCCTCTCCGTCCGGCGCCGGGCAGGTCATATGAAACCCGTCACCGCTTGCCCCGAAACCTACAACTTCCGCGTAGATATGTGCCCCCCGGTCCAATGCGCTTTCAAGAGATTCAAGGACCATCATGCCGCTGCCTTCACCTATAATAAACCCATCCCGGTCCCGGTCAAACGGCCGGGAGGCTTTCTCCGGATCATCATTTCGGGTAGACAGGGCCTTCATCGCGTTAAAGCCGGCAACACACGTCGGGGTAACTACAGATTCAACGCCACCGGTAATCATGGCATCCGCCCTGCCGGTTTGAATCATCTTAAAGGCCTCGCCCACGGCATGTGTCCCTGCAGCGCAGGCAGTTGCCAGCGACATATTCGGTCCCTTTGCACCGGTGTGAATGGAAACCATTCCCGGTGCCATATTGCCGATCAACATGGGAATGAAAAACGGACTGACCCGTCTGGGCCCCCGGGTCGAAACAATGTTAGCCGTCTCCTCCAGCATGGAAAGCCCCCCGAGACCACATCCGGTTACGACCCCGATCCTGCCTGAATTTCGCTCATCTATTTTCAACCCTGAGTTCTCAACAGCCATTTTTGAGGCCGCTACCGCATAGGCGATGAAGGGATGAATCCGTTTTGCCTCTTTTTTTGGCAAAAAATCTTCAGCATGAAAGCCTTTCACTTCTCCGGCAATTCTAGTTTCAAACCCGGATGCATCAAATTTTGTAATTTCACAAATCCCGGATTTTCCGGCGCAAAGCCCCGCCCAGGTTTCATCCACACCTATTCCCAGAGGCGTTATAAGCCCCAAACCTGTAATTACAACTCGCCTGTTCACAAATCCCCCCTCTTGTACGACAGATGGTTTTTTATGCTGATACAATTCAGGTTTTAAAATCGGGTTTTTCGTCAATACAACAGCGTTCAAATTCGTGCAGCTGCAGCTGAGATAATAACTGAAGAAAAATGTGCTTGCTATAGAGGTATAAGTGCCACTGAACTTGAATATAGGTATAATGCACGCAGTTAACGGCACTTCACAAATCAGTGGCCCAAATAAGGCTCTTTCCGGAACAGGGTGTTGAGCCGTTCCCCAAAAAGCCTTATTCGGACAACATATATTGCATCAACATTTCCGCTTAACCGTCATGTATCTGAAGAACCCTGCCCGATCGGTTATGAGCGTTTGTTAATGTAATTGATGGCATCTTTAACTGACACCATTTTTTCCGCATCTTCATCCGAGATATCGATATCGAATTCTTCTTCCATGGACATGATCAGTTCAACCAGGTCCAGTGAATCGGCTCCCAAATCATCGACAAACGATGCTTCAGGCACGACCTCCTCCAAATCGACACTCAATTTTTCGGCAATGATTTTTTTTACTTTATCGACGATAGCCATGCAATGCTCCTCCTTCAATTATATAAACATTCCTCCACTGACGTGGATAACCTGCCCTGTGATATAATCTGCACTGTCTGATGTCAGAAACGCCACAACTGAAGCGACATCTTCAGGCGAACCGGCTCTGCCAAGCGGTATCTGACCCGTCATGGCTTCTTTTACCCTCTCCGGTAACTTCGCTGTCATATCCGTCTTGATATAGCCCGGAGCAACTGCGTTAACGGTAATTCCACGAATCGCCAGCTCTTTGGCCGACGACTTGGTCAAACCGATAATTCCGGCCTTGGACGCCGAATAATTTACCTGTCCCGGATTTCCGGTTACACCGACAATAGACGTTATGTTAACGATCTTCCCGCTACGCTGCTTCATCATGACTTTGGCCGCCATCTTCGTGCAGAGAAACACTCCCTTCAGATTGGTGTTCATGACGTCATCCCAATCCGATTCACTCATCCGGACCATCAAGCCATCGCGGGTAATCCCGGCATTGTTGACCAGAACATCAATCCTTCCGGTCTCATCCGTTACTTTTTTAAAAAACTGCTGGACTTCTTTTTCAGAGACTATATTCACACGCACCGCAACAGCCTCGCCGCCGGCTTCAGCGACAAGCCGGCACGTTTCTTCCGCTGCCTCGGTCGAAGCAGCATAATTCAAATAAATACGCGTATGCGGTGCGGCAAAAGACAAACAAATGGCCCTGCCGATGCCTCTTGAGCCGCCGGTAACGATGACGGTGCGTTTTGTCATTATTCACCTCTTAAATACCTGATCCGCCACCAGATCCATGTCACATATCACATTCCGGTAACTTTCCATCATCGCTTCACATGCCGGCGATTTGATCACATCCGCTGCCACGTTAAAATCCGGAGCGCCGGTTCCCATCAGGATTTTTTTCATATTGTCGCAAACCGTATGGACCACCCGATTGGCAAAAACTCTCGACGCGGCCCTGATCATGGCGGCGTCATCAGATCCGATCCGGGTCAGCGAAACGGCTTTCCTTGCCAGACTGGCCCCAACTTCAACGGCCGTCATCATATCGGCAAGTAAAAACATTACCCCCTGCTGCCTGACAAGCCTGTGTTCATGAGCGAGCATAATCGTTTCGTTCAGAACGGTCGCAGCAAGACCACAGTACCGGCAGCCCGCATCTGGTGTTATGTCATGAAGCTGACTCATTTCAGCGCTGATGGCCTTATAAAATCCGCCTTTGGATTTACGGGTTTTTTTCCATCGGAAGGTGCTGATGATATTTTGTTGGATCTCGCTGGTGCCTTCATAAATGCAGGTAATTTTTACATCCCGTTTTATTTTTTCCACTTCGAATTCGGAGATGTACCCGTATCCGCCAAGCGCCTGCATGCAATCGTCAGCCGTCTTGTTTGCCGCCTCCGTTACGAACAGCTTGGCGATGGAGCCTTCCACCTGAAGATCATTCTCCCCGGAATCCAGCCGGATCGCAACTTCGTCGATATACGCTTTTGCCGCCTCAATCATGACGACATTTGGAACAATGAGCTTGTGTACATAGCCCTGCTTTTCCGAAAGCGTGGTCCCGAACTGAACTCTTTGCGCGGCATAGCGGATCGCGATGTCAAGAGCAGATTCTCCAGCCCCCAACGCCATTGCCGCCACCATCAATCGGGTATATCCGAACACCTGATTTGCCTGTTTGAGACCCTGCCCGGGCTCCATCCCGATCAGGTTGACCGCCGGAACAAACACATCCGAAAATGACAACGCCGATGTATTTGAAGCCCGTATCCCGTGTTTTTCTTCCCCCTTGCCCTGAACAAACCCTTGCGTGCCCTTTTCTACAATAAAAAAAGAGGGCCCCTGAGGGGTATTGGCAAGCAGCGTGATAAAATCTGCATATCCGCCGGTGGATATAAACTGTTTTGTACCGTTGATCCTGTATCCGATGACCTCTCCGGCCCCATCGAACTCGGGCTCCGCTTTGGTCTTCAGCGCGGCCAGATTGCTTCCGGCATCGGCTTCCGTCACGGCATAGGCCACCAGAAAATTGCCCTCGGCGATTTTTCCCAGCCACTTTTGCTTCTGCTCGTCCGTCGCTCCTACGATAATAGGATCGGCCCCGAGCTGAACCGCAAAAAAAGCCGTACCTATCCCCAGACAGATCCTGGCCATCTCCCGGGTGACGGCAACGCAATCCCGAGCGCCGCCACCCATTCCACCATAAATTTCAGGAATAAAAAGCAGCTGCAAGCCAATCTCCGGACCCAAAAGCTGCCGAATCGTTTCTTCAGGAAATATTTCTCCTTTATCGTATTCAAGAATTTTATCCCGGGTCAGGAGCTTTTTTTTCAGCTGCCTGACCATATCCACGATCATCTGCCTTGATTCATCATCCGGACCTTTGAGAACCGGGGTTGGTTCGCCCATAAAAATCACCGTTAAATTTTAGTCTTCGTCGGTTCCAATTACCGTTTTACCTTTGTAGGCTCCGCAGCTGGGGCATACATGATGAGGCAGCTTGGCCTCTCCGCATTGTGGACAAACCGATACATTGGGGGCCTCGGCCTTCTGATTGGCCCGACGCATATCCCTCTTTGACTTTGACGTTCTACGCTTAGGTACAGCCATAAGTAAATCTCCTATAGCTTGAAATTATTAGTAATATTGATTATTAACACTCCTTATTTAACCGATTTTCCTCTAGTATTTCAAAACCGGAAGGTTGTCAAGCCTTTTTAAACATTTTCCAGGATGCCCCCCTTGTGCTCTCCGTCCTAATGTGCTATTAAATTCATTTTTAAAATTAGCCACTGTTTATATTTAACCCAATGAATTTTATATTTTATTTGGCAACGCCAATGGCCTTACATCAAGATACCATTCCCGTTGGGTCCGGGTAGATTTTTTTGACAACCGTATGTCTCCAAACCCTGCACCCTGCTATTTTACTTTATATAAGTGATAGTTAAGCAATTTAAATAGAAATGAAATTCTTAGAATTTGTTGCGTTTATATAGCTTAACTTATTGTTATTTTTACGTAAAATAATTTAACTTATAAAATAAAGGCTTGATAAAAATGAATCCCATAATTACTCGATTTCCGCCGAGCCCTTCAGGATACCTGCATGTCGGTGGTGCAAGGACCGCACTTTTCAACTGGCTGTATGCCCGTCACATGAAGGGTAAATTTGTGCTGCGAATTGAAGACACGGACAGTCAACGATCCACCCAGGAATCCGTGGATGCTATTTTCAACGCACTGGAATGGCTTGGAATTGACTGGGACGAAGGGCCGTATTTCCAAACGCAACGCTTTCCCGTTTACCGGGAATACATTCAAAAACTTCTGGATTCCGGGCATGCGTATTACTGCACCTGCAGCAAAGAGGCCATTGAAGAGATGAGACAAAAGGCCATAGCACAGGGAAATAACCCGAAATACGATGGCACCTGTCGAAACAAGTCTCTTCCGCAATCCGACAACGCCGTCGTACGATTCAGAACCCCTCAATCCGGAACAACCGTTATTCATGACATCGTCAAGGGCAATATCGTCATTCAGAATTCAGAGCTGGATGATTTCATTATCCAGAGAAGCGACGGCACACCCACCTATAATCTGGCGGTGGTAGTCGATGATATCACCATGCAGATTAATACCATCATAAGGGGAGACGACCATGTCAGCAACACCCCCAAACAGATACTGCTGTTCAAAGCACTGGGAAGCGCTTTGCCGACATTCGGACATGTTCCGATGGTACTCGGCGGAGACCGGACCCGGTTGAGCAAACGACACGGGGCCACATCGGTCATGGCGTACAAGGATATGGGACTGCTGCCGGAAGCGTTTCTGAACTATCTTGTTCGTCTGGGATGGTCACATGGGGATCAGGAGTTTTTTACCATTCCGGAGCTGATCGAAAAATTTTCCATCGAACATATCGGACGATCACCGGGCGTATTTGATCTGGACAAGCTGTTGGCGCTCAACGCAGAACACATCCGGGCATCGAAACCGTCCAGACTGGCTCCCCTGCTGGTTGACGCGTTAAAGGACAAAGGCATTCAGACCGAAGAAGGACCCGTTCTTGAGAAAATTATCCGGACACTTCAGGCCAGAAGCAAAACCCTGATCGAAATGGCTGAAGGGGCTTTATTTTATTTTCAGGATGATATCATCTACGATGAAACCGCCGCCCGAAAGTTTCTCAAAAAATCATCCCTGGCGTCTCTGGAGCTGCTGAGAATCAAACTGCTCCATCTCGATGATTTTACAGAGAAAAACCTTGAAGACTGTTTTCAGCAGGTGATGGACGATACCGGCCTCAAACTGGGAAAAATCGCTCAACCGGTTCGAGTGGCGCTGACGGGCAAGACCGCAAGCCCCGGGATATTTGAAATTGTCGAAATTTTAGGGCTCCGGAAGGTCATCGATAGAATCGATAAGGCTCTTGAATACATCAGCAAACTGGCCTGACAGAGATCCGTCTGAGAAAAAATATACAAACCGCCCGGACGTCTCTGGCTGCGCGGCATCGGTTTTTACCTGAATTTCAAATTTTTCTTGACTTTGTCTGATTGTTTGTGTATTTTTTCAGATTATAAATTAACAATTATTATTGATGAGGGATCGTATAGCGGCAGTACGACGGGTTCTGGCCCCGTTAACCCAGGTTCGAATCCTGGTCCCTCAGCCAAATAAAAAAGGAATTACAGCTTCGGGCTGTAATTCCTTTTTTCATTTCTGACGGACTCGCACGTCCGACCCGTGCCTCATGACAGATAAAATACCAGCATTCCCCCACCGGATCGGATAGACCTGTCCGGCTCCTTCACCAGCGGTTTATATTAAATTAAAAGCAGATACCGGTCTGCTGGCAGGGTAGATCTGATTGACCGACACGATAGAAAATTATACCCCGTCAACCCCGAAAGACGCCGCTATTTCTTCCGAAGGAGTCATTTTCCTGCCATGAATACGGCCGCGCTATTTCTGCCTGACCTTTACATCCTTTAACGCAGAAAATCCGCTACCGGATCGTTCCGGCCGGCAGCCGCAATCGCCCTTGTTCAAATCCGCCCCGCACTGTACGCAAAGCCCCTTGCACTGCCCGCTGCACAGAAGCCGCATGGGAAACGCCAGCACGACCTGCTCCTGGATGCCGTCTCTCAAATCAATATGCTCCCCGACAAAATGAATCAATCCGACATCATCTTCCCCGATCTCGATTTCATTTTTTGCGGCGGCATCTCTGCTGGCCGGCAGCTCCCGAACATAGGTCAGCGAAAACCGGCTTTTCAGCGGGGCTTCATATTCATTCAGGCACCGACTGCAGGTCAGGCGGACAACCGTATGAAACTGTCCCACCACCTCAATCATATCCCGGACCCGTATCGCCTTCAGCCGAATGGTGACGGGAGCGATAAATTTACATTCACCGGATTGAGACATCTCTTTGAGGACGGGAAATGTTTCCGCCTGTTCCTCATAGCTAAAGCTCAACCCTTCATCGGGAATAGTTTCCACCCGTATACGCATCAATGCCTCCTGTCTGTAACGAATAAAATCAATTCAAGCCCCGATGCTGCCGCACCAGGTCAATCCAGTACATTCTGAGGGCTTTGGGTCATCGTTTCGTCCACGTTGTCACAGGATCTCCGTCCTGTCTGATCAAAAGCATAGACAAAATCATACATACGTTTTAATTAGTTGTTTTAAACGTATGCCTTTCTTTAAAATTATCCCCAGCAAACAATACCATGTTCTTTCGAGTCTGTAGCTCAAACCGACCCGGGTTGGAAGATTGAACATGAAAATGGATCCTCGGAAAACGAGCCCCCCGACACCAAACAAAAAATTCTGGACGCAGCCGAAGATCTGTTTGCAACCGCAAGGGTTTCATAAAACCTCCCTTCGGGCCATCACCGGCAGGGCCGGAGTCAATCTTGCCGCTGTCAATTATCACTTCAGGGCCAGAAAATCCCTCATGGAAGCCGTGTTTGAACGCCGCCTGATACCGTTGAACCAGATCCGGAAGGCGTCACACTGCCATCAGACGCAAAAGCCCTGATACGGATGCTGGTTCCCTTTGTTACGGCCGGTATGGAAGCTTTCTGCCAAACCGCCTGAAACGGCAAACAATATTTCAGTTGCCGATATGGCTCACAGCCGGCCGGCCATCCGACGCTTCTTTCCCGACTGCCTACTTTAAAGACTTGATGCGTTTAATATCTTCTGATTTACCCAGCATGATCAGAAGATCACTGTCTTTGATCACAAAATCAGCCGGCGGCACCATTACAAAATTTTCCGGAACCATCTCTTTAATTGCAATTACATGGATATTATATTTTGCTCGAAGATCCAAATTCCTCAGACTTTTCCCAATAAATGCCTTCGGCGGATCGACTTGGAACAGGTTATAATCTTCGGCAAGGGGAATAAAATCAAGTATGTTAGGCGTTGACAGCGACCTGGCAACCCTGACCGCCATATCTTTTTCCGGCTGAATGACTTCCGATGCCCCGACTTTTTTGAGTATTTTGGCATGATCCTCATCCACCGCCTTCACCATGATATTTTTAACACCGACTTCCTGCACATGAAGGCAGATCAATATGCTGATGCTGATACTGATTCCGGTACTGATCACGACACTGTCCATGGCATCAAGGCCAAGGGCTTTGAGCCGTGTTTTATCGGTAGCATCCATGACAATGGCCTCAGTGCAGAACGGTTCGATTCTCTGGACTCTGGCCCGGTCAACATCAATCGCAATGACCTCATGTCCCTCTTCAAACAATGTTTTAGCCACATAAAATCCAAAATTACCCAAGCCTATAATCGTAAATTTTTTCATTTACCTCACCCGCTATCCAATCATTATACTTTCTTCCGCGTACTCCACACCATTTTTGGGTTCAGACCCGGCGATTATATAAGAAAACGTCAGGACGCCAACCCGACCGATAAGCATCATGAAAAAGATAAATATCTTGCCCCAGGTATTGAGCTGTGCAGTGGCCCCCATGGTCAACCCGACTGTACCAAAGGCCGATACGGTTTCAAATAAAAAGGTCAAAAACTGCCCTGCGGTGGCCTGATGAGGCAGACGGCTCTGATGCGTGACCAGCAGCAGAAACAAAAACACCGATATCAGAAACACCGATATGATAACCAGCGATATGCTCCGGGTTACGACTTCCGAAGGAATACTTTTTTTAAACATGTTGACACGGATCTGCCGCCGCATCCGACTCCAGGTAAACCTGCCCAGTACCGCCAGCGTCGTGGTTTTGATACCCCCTCCGCATGAGCCGGGAGACGCTCCGATAAACATAAGAAAAATCATCAGCGTCAGGGTAGAATTGCTGAGCAACGAAATTTCTACCGTATTGAACCCAGCTGTACGGCAGCTCACAGACTGAAACAGCGAGACCAGAAACCATTCTGAGATACTCGCATCTTTCAGCGTAATATGTCGTTCAACAACGCCAAAAACAATCATGCCGATACCGATAAGCAAAACCGTCGTAATTAACACGGTTTTGGTCTGAACCGATAATCTGACCCGCTTATCACGGTACCGGATTTTATGATAGATATCATAGACGACGGGAAACCCTATTCCCCCCAGTACGATTAACGCGCAGATCGTCAGGTTCAGGACCGGCATGGACCGGTACTCGATAAAGCTGGTACTCAACAGGGAAAATCCGGCGTTACAGAATGCTGAGATTGAATGAAAAACCGCCATGTAAAGCGCTGTTGGCCACGGATACTCACCGATCCAGTGCCCAAACAACAAAACTGTCCCCGTGGCCTCCGCAGCCAGCGTGAACAAAAAGATGGCTTTGAGCAGCTGATAAATATCTTGTCTTGGCGCAGGACTGAACCCTTCCTGTATGATCATCCGGTATCTGAAAGATATGCTTCGCCCGACCAGTTGAAAAACGGTGACAGATACCGTCATAATGCCCAATCCACCCAGCTGTATCAATACCAGAATCACAGCCTGCCCAAAACCGGAAAAGCAGGTCCCCGTATCCACCACGATCAACCCGGTGACACATACAGCCGAAGTAGCGGTAAACAGTGCATCCACTACAGAAATATGCCCGGATACCGTTGCAAACGGAATCAACAAAAAACATGTGCCCACGACAACGGCAATCAGGTAGCTTGTCAACACAATAGCGGCCGGGTGCATTTCCTTAATCAACTTCATATTCTTTCAAACCCCTTTGAATCCGGATTTTTACCTGTTGATACCGGTCTGACTAAAATTTAAAAAAAATTCCGACAAACGAATCGGTTTGTTAGCGAGCCGCTAAATTGCTTGCCAATTGAATAAAAATCAATAAAATTTCTTGCCCCGTAAATGATATCGGATTATTATACAGGGTATCAACGCGGGTAGCACATAAGCTGTTGTTGTGTATAACTGCATGTCACGAAAGTCTATAGTATATTTATGGATTCAACACAAGATTCCGGAGATTCATATGAAATTACCTATATCCATTCGGCTGACCGAAACCGTTACCTCCGCGGGTTGAGCGTCAAAACTACCTCCAGGGGCCCTGGATAAGGCACTTTGCGGACTCGATATTCCAACGGATTCAAATGTTATCGTCGGCCTGGATCGAGCCGATGATGCCGGCGTTTATAAAATTACTGAAGACATTGCAATGATTCAGACCGTCGATTTTTTCACACCGGTGGTTGACGATCCCTACTGGTTTGGTCAGATCGCCGCAGCAAACGCCCTGAGCGATGTCTATGCCATGGGAGGCATTCCAAAAACCGCCATGAACCTGGTTGCATTCCCCTTAAAGCAGATGGATCTGTCTATTCTCCGGCAAATCCTCCAGGGCGGAATCGACAAGCTGAAAGAAGCTGAAGTCGTTCTGATAGGCGGGCACAGTGTGGAAGACAGAGAATTGAAATATGGTTTGTCGGTTACGGGATTTATTCATCCCGATCAGGTTTTGACAAAAAAAAATCTGAAGGCAGGTGATCTGCTGATTCTTACCAAGCCGCTGGGTACCGGTATCATCAATACCGCCATCAAAGGGGGAATGGCCAGTAACGATCTCATCGAAAGGGTTACCCGGCTGATGGCCATGTTAAACCGCAATGCAGCGGAAATTATGACGAATTATCCGGTTCATGCCTGTACAGACATAACTGGATTCGGTCTTCTGGGACATCTTGCTGAGATGGTGATCCATTCCGGCATGGGAATCAGACTGTTTTCCGACCGCATTCCGATGCTCGAAGAAGCCATCGAGTTTGCCGCCATGGGACTTGTCCCCGGCGGTGCCTTCGAGAACCGAAAATTCAGGCAGTCGATGATCGATTTCCCGGCGACCCTGACCCCAGCGGTTCAGGATGTATTGTTCGATCCCCAGACATCCGGCGGGCTGCTGATCTGCGTGGACAAAACATCAGCGGATAAGCTGCTTGATGATTTAAACAAACACGCCTTAGACCATTCTTCCATTATTGGAGAAGTATCCGCTGAAATTGGCGAAAAGATTGTAGTGTTATAGCGTCAATCCGACGCGTTCGAATGAAATGGCAATGGAAAACGTCCGGCAAAGTCATCGAATATGGTCAGTTTTTAAACGCAGGCGCACGAAACCCGTTTCAGAAGCCTGCGGTCGGTACAGGCCACCGGTTGACGCCTCTGATCTAAAACAGTATCCCTGCATAACCGACAAAACTTTCCCCCGGACTTTTATCATAACTGCTGGCATAGGCAATACACTGCGCCCGATCGGCTCCTATCGCTTTTGCGGTAACAATCGCTGTAGCGGCAGCTCCGGCGCAGCAGGCGTTCTGACTTTCAAGGGCCTCACGGATCACCCGTCCGGGATCCATTGAAACAATGGCATCAATAATTTTTTGATCATTTTCCTGCTGGACCCACTTGACGGCGGCAGGCCCCGTCCCTTTCGGGAAAAATCCGTAATTCATTCCGTAATGTGTCAGATCGGTCGACCCGATGACCTTGATCGTTACCCCCAGTCTGGAAGCAACCTGCGCCACTGATTTTCCGATTTCCAGAGATGCTGCTACCGGCGGCACACCAATGGGAATAATTTTCACATCTTCAAAAAAATATCGAATAAAGGGCATTTGAAGTTCAATGGTATTATCATGGCTGAAGTGGCTGGTCGTATCAAATACAAACCTGCCGGCAATCTCTTTTGCAATATCTTCCTCAACAAAAACCTCCCCAAAAGGCGTTTCCCATGCCCCTTCCGTCATAATATAAAACGGTGAGGCCGGATGAAGATGCATTCCATAAACAACAATGGCATCCGGCTTTATCCCGCTGCTGAGGGCATGAATAACACTGCAGGCAATATTTCCGGAAAAATACCAGCCTGCATGTGGCACAATACCCCCTGTCAGTTTGATTCCTGACGCCACCTGCACTTCAGTTTTTTTCAAAAACCGGATAATCGCATTTTCACATTCCGACGCGCTTTCGGGATACCAGCTTCCCGCAAAGATGGCTTTCCTGGCTTTCACGGTTAGCACCTCCTTGTAAAAAAAGTTGAATGAATAACGGACATGCTGGGCATATATCCATACGATATCTTGACATGCCGTGTTCAAGATAATATCTTTAAATCAATTATCTGTTAATTGTTACTGAAACAATAATCACAAATTTAGGGCCTGGGAAAAAATCCCGCCCGATCCAAACACAATTTATTTTTGCCGAAATTCTTGGAGACCAATTATGCCAATTTATGAGTATGCCTGTGAAAATTGCGGGCATTCTTTCGAAAAACTGATTTTCAGACGCACGGACGATATCGTTAAATGCCCGAAATGCGGCAGCGACAAGGTAAGGAAACTGATAAGCCCTGTAAAAACAGCCAGCACATCGGGCACCAGTACTTGTTCCACAGGCTCTCGGAAAGGATTTTCCTGAGCTTAGATCTTGATTATGGCGGTTCGCCATACCCTGTTCTTTTCATACGATACGTTAACTTTTCAATCGGGAGCAAGAAAATAACGCTGCCTTTTTCTACATTATCACCCCGGTTTTTTTATGAACCAATGCTGAATGCCCTGCGCTTTCCTGTAAACCGTCATCGTTGAACAGTGTTCCCTGTCAGACCGACAGGTCAACTATGCTATCATAAGACATTTAAATACAGGAGAATATCATGTGGGAATATACAGATAAAGTAAAAGATCATTTTCTCAATCCCAGAAATGTCGGCGTTATAGAGAATGCCGACGGGGTAGGTGAGGTTGGATCCCTGGCCTGCGGCGATGCACTGACGCTTTATTTTAAACTGGATGCAAATAAACGCATTGCTGATGCCAAATTCCAGACGTTTGGATGCGCAAGCGCCATTGCCTCATCTTCGGCCATGACCGAAATGATCAAAGGCAAAACGCTCGAAGAGGCGAAAAAAATTACAAATGAGGATATTGCCCGCTATCTGGGGGGCCTGCCCAAGGAAAAAATGCATTGTTCCGTGCTGGGTCGGGATGCTTTGGAAAAAGCCATCGCAAATTATCACGGCCAGAGCGAAGAAAAAATAACGGGAGAGATTGTCTGCGAATGCTTTGGTATCACCGATCATGAAATCGAACGGGCGGTAAGGGAAAACCATCTTACATCCATTGAAGAAGTCACCGATTATGTCAAAGCAGGAGGCGGTTGCGGAAAATGCCACGAACAGATTCAGGCAATCATCAATTCCGTTCTGGGCCCGACACATCCAGTGCCTAAAAAGCCGTCGACACTGACAAATATCCAAAAAATAAAGCTCATCGAAAGTACATTGGAACGTGAAATTCGCCCCTCACTTCAAAAGGATGGCGGAGATATTGAGCTGATTGACGTGGAAGGCAACACGGTCCTGGTAAAACTCCGGGGCGCATGTGCCACCTGCCAGATATCTCAGGTAACATTAAAACATTATGTGGAGAAAAAACTCAGGGAGCTGGTTACCCCTGAACTGGTAATCGTGGAGGTGCAGTCATGAAGGTCATCTATCTGGATAATAACGCAACCACCCGCGTTTCGGCTGAAGTCCTTGAAGAAATGCTCCCCTATTTCAGTGACTTTTACGGAAATCCGTCCAGTATGCACCGTTTCGGCGGGAATGTGGCCCGAACGATTCGTCAGGCGCGGGAGAAAATCGCTGCGCTTATAGGTGCCCATCCGGAAGAAATCATATTGACCAGCTGCGGTACAGAAAGTGACAGCACGGCCATATGGGCTGCCATTGAATCCAATCCGGATAAAAAGCACATCATTACGAGCAAGGTGGAACACCCGGCCGTCAAAAACCTTTGTGAGCATCTGGCCAAGCAGAAAGGATACCGGGTCACCTTTGTCCCGGTGGACCGTCTGGGCATTCTGGACCTGAATTACCTTTATGACCACCTGTCGGACGATACGGCCATTGTCAGTATCATGTGGGCCAACAATGAAACCGGGGTAATCTTTCCGGTCGAGGAGATTTCCCTGATTGTCAAAAACCGGGGCATTGTATTTCATACCGATGCGGTTCAGGCCGTTGGTAAGATTCCGATCGATCTCCAGAACTCTGGCATTGATCTATTGTCTATTGCCGGGCATAAACTTCATGGCCCCAAGGGCATCGGAGCGCTGTATATCCGGAAAGGAACAAAGTTTTCACCCTTTCTAATTGGCGGCCATCAGGAACGGGGGCGAAGAGGCGGGACTGAAAATGTCTCATCCATTATCGGTCTTGGTAAAGCATGCGAGCTGGCCGGCCAGCATATCGACGAAGAAAACACCCGCATCAGGAAATTAAGGGACAGACTCGAATCTGAACTGATCAAACGGATTCCGAACACCCGGATTAACGGGACCCTGGATCACCGGCTCCCTAATACCACCAGTCTCGGGTTTGATTCTGTGGAAGGTGAGGCAATTTTGCTGATGATGGATGAACTGGGTATTTGCGCATCATCCGGCTCCGCCTGCACGTCCGGTTCTCTGGAACCGTCCCATGTACTCCGGGCAATGGGAATACCCTTCACATCCGCCCATGGCTCCATCCGTTTCAGTCTCAGTATCTATAATACAGAAGAAGAAATCAATTTCGTCATCGATCAACTGCCGGGGATTATTATCCGGCTCAGGGAGATGTCCCCGTTCTGGAAATAACCGACGCCATCAACCCCAGCGTTGTAAAAGTCGACTTTACCATTCGTAATATTCAGGCTCAGCGGGGTTTTCCCTTCTGTTTGTAATCCTTTTTCAACTTTCCACCATTTTGTTTATGCAACGATGGGGTTAACGCTCTGACGGTGAGCTCCGGTGGCATCCTTTTTTCCCGTACACCTTGGACTGCAGCCATACAATCCATTCAGCCAATCCGTCTCCGGTTTGTGCGGATACTTCAAACACCGGCATATCTGAATGGATTTGCCTGATATTGTCAGCCACCAGCTGCCTGTCGTAGATCAGATACGGCAACAGGTCAATTTTATTTAGAAGCGCCACGTCACAAACCCGAAACATAAGGGGATATTTCAAGGGTTTGTCTTCCCCCTCCGTAACGCTCAACACGACGGCCCTGGCATCCTCTCCGATATCAAATTCGGCAGGGCATACCAAGTTGCCGATATTTTCAACAATCAGCAAATCTATTTTATCCAGATCAAACTGTTCGGCTGCCTTCCGGATCACATGCGCGGACAGATGGCAATCACCGCCAAACTCATCTGTGTTGATTTGCACAACGGGCGTATCGATCGACACAAGCCTGTCCGCATCGTTTGTTGTACAAATATCTCCGACAATAACACCGCAGCGGACTTCTGATCCAAGCCTGCTAAGGCTCTTTTCAAGAATGCTGGTTTTTCCAGACCCCGGAGAACTCATCATATTCAAAACAAATACATGATTGGCCTCAAACCATTTTCTGTTTTCTGCTGCAAAGGTATCATTGACATCCAGTACTTTTTTAACGACTTTTATTTCCATTACCATTTACTCACAAAACCCTCGGTTTTAGCGGTCTCCGCTATGACCAATACAGGAATCCTGTATTTCACGTAATGTGTAAAGCAACACCATACTGCCGTTTCAAGATCGGCTATTCATCGTCTGTATCCGAATTGAAATGATATCAAATTCCTGTCCGGTCAGAATTCGTATCGAACCGCGCTGACAATTCGGGCACACAAACAGGGGCGAACCCGATCTCCACTGAAATTGACAGTCAAAACACGCGAACGTCACCGGAATTTCATCGATTTGGAGTTCTGTTTCTGAAAACGGGGTATCGACGGTCATGGCCTGGAAGCAAAAAACGAGACTCTCGGGTATTACCGAGGAAAATTTTCCGATTCGAAGTCGGATGCTCACCAGACGGACCCATTGACCCTGGACGTTTCCGGCTGCAATTTTAATGAATTGCTTTTTTTCTGTTTTAAGCAGATATGCCCATTTTCGCAGGTTGTATCAACAACCGACCGAAAAATGGGCATATCGAATGTATAAATTAAATAATTTTTTTTAGAACTTGAAAACCTTAGCCGCGATATCGCCGATTTCACCAAGATTCTGTGCGACATGAATACCAACGGCCTTCATGGCCGAAATCTTGCCTTCAGCTGTTCCGCTGCCACCGCTGATGATTGCGCCAGCATGGCCCATCCGTCGTCCCGGAGGCGCCGTCAAACCGGCGATAAAACCGATAACCGGCGTATTCGGAAGATTTTCCTTAATAAACTGAGCGGCTTCTTCCTCAGCAGATCCGCCGATTTCACCAACCATGACAATACCCTTGGTTTCGGGATCTTTGGAAAACGCATCCAGACAATCAATAAAATTCGTGCCGTTGACCGGGTCGCCACCAATACCAATAACGGTTGTCTGGCCGATGCCCTGCTGGCTCAGCTGATGGACGACTTCATAGGTCAGGGTTCCGGAACGGGATATAACACCGATCGGTCCACCGGGTTTGTGCATGGCACCGGGCTGGATACCCATTTTACATTCACCGGGCGTAATGATACCCGGGCAGTTGGGGCCGATGAGACGGGTTTTTTTACCTTTCAGGTAATTTTTAACCTTCATCATGTCCATAACCGGAATGCCTTCGGTGATAGCAACGACAATACCCATTTCAGCATCAATGGCTTCCAGAATTGCGGCAGCACAAAATGGCGGCGGTACAAAAATCAAACTGGCGTTCGCACCGGCTTTAGCGGCGGCGTCCGCAACCGTATTGAAAACCGGAACGTCATCCATCTTCTGGCCACCTTTGCCCGGGGTCACACCGGCCACTACATTCGTCCCGTAGGCGATGCACTGTCTTGCATGAAACATCCCTTCTTTACCCGTTATACCTTGGACCACCACTTTTGTATTCTTATTGACAAATATGCTCACTTTATCCCTCGCTTTGTTTTTAGGTTCGCGTGCAAAACATGCGGTTTAGCAATACTATCATCTGACATGCCTTTATTGCTTGTGTCATCAGATATCTGCAAACAATCAAATCAACCTCACCTGCGCAATGCGCTGTCTGACTATTGCGACTGATTATGCTACAAGTTGCGTGATCTTCTTGGCTGCATCCTTCAAATCCACGGCTGTAACGAGATTCAGGCCCGAATCGGCGAGGATTTTACGACCTTTTTCTACATTGGTTCCTTCCATACGGACAACGACCGGTACTTGGAGGCCAATCTTTTTAGCAGCCTGAACAACGCCTTCTGCCAGAATATCGCAGCGAAGAATACCACCAAAAATATTAATCAGAATTCCCTTTACCTTGTCATCGCTGAGAATAATTCTGAATCCGTTTTCAACCTGCTCCGCACTTGCGCTTCCCCCTACATCCAGGAAGTTGGCAGGTGAGGCTCCTGCCAGATTGATAAGGTCCATGGTAGCCATGGCCAGACCAGCGCCGTTAACCATATTCCCGACGTTGCCGTCAAGGTTGATGTAATTGAGGTCATATTTGGATGCCTCAAGTTCCAGCGGATCTTCCTCATCCAGGTCACGGTATGCTTTAATATCGGGATGGCGGAACATTGCATTGTCGTCAAAATTTATTTTTGCATCAATCGCGATAATTTCATCTTTTCCGGTGAGAACCAGGGGATTGATTTCTACCAGTGAGCAGTCTGTTTCCACGCATAATTTATACAAACCATTCAGCATCTTGGTAAACGGTTTAATTGCTGCTTGCGGAAGGTTTAATCCGTAGGCCGCCTGAAGTGCATGATAGCCCTGGATACCATTCAGAGGATCGACAAAAACCTTGATCAGTTTTTCAGGGGTTTCGGCAGCAACTTCTTCGATGTTCATACCACCGGCCTCGCTGGCCATGATGCATATCTTAGCCGACCCTCGGTCCGGAAGGATACTCAGATAAAGTTCTTTTTTAATATCACAGCCAGCCTCAACCAACAGCCGTTTCACCAGTTTGCCCTGGGGCCCGGTCTGTTTGGTAATCAGGGTCATTCCAAGAATCTGGCTGGCATATTTTTCAGCTTCAGCTTTGTTTTTTGCCAGTTTCACTCCGCCGCCTTTTCCACGGCCACCGGCATGAATCTGAGCTTTAACAACTACCGGATATCCCCCCAGGGATTCTGCCAGTTTTACCGCTTCTTCGACACTGAAAGCCGGGCCGCCGTTGGGCACTGGAACGCCGTATTTTCTGAACAACTCTTTCGACTGATACTCATGAATTTTCATTATCTCTATCTCCTTGTTTTCCTTGACTGAACCTTATAGCGAAACGCCACCTTCCGATTTTGTCTCCTTTAAGGGGCCTGTATGCGCTGATTCCAATCTCATGGCCTCTGAAGGCGAATCATTGCGACGATACGCTGATTACGTTTTTGCCAGTTGTGTCAATTTCCACCCAGATTATCTTCCAGGAATCGGCTGATCCGGCAGGGCATTGAACGGCCTCCGGATCAGCCCGAAAACCTTTTCAGAGACTATCCGATAACCGCAAGCACATCGTCTTTGGCAACAGAATCTCCGGAATCAAAGGGGATGGATTTAATTGTTCCGCTGCAGGACGCTTTCAGCGGATTTTCCATCTTCATGGCTTCGAGAACGACAATCGTATCGCCTTCTTTGACGCTGTCACCTTCTTTGACCTCGTATTTAATGATCATGCCGGGCATCGGAGCGGTCAGTGCCGTTCCATCAACAGCGGCAACTTTCGGGGCAGCTTTCTTGGCGGCCGGTTTGGCAGCCGCAGCCGGAGCAGCCGCAGCGGGTCTGGCAGCCGGAGCAGCATAGCTGATGACCGGAGCGCCGCCGACTTCTTCCACCCCCACTTCAAAGTATTCGTCATCCACATATACGTTGAAGGTACGTGCCCCCTCTCCCATTGCGGGTGGATCTTTTTTCTCGACCACCTGATCTTTTTTGGCTTTTACCATCAGATCCAGCATCTTGCGGGCAGCTTCAATCGATCTGGGTTTAACTTCTTCCGGTACAGCTTCCTTGCCGTATTTCCATTTCAAAAACTTTTTACCGGTTACAGGGTAAATGGCATAGAGAATCAGATCATCGATATCTTTGGCCAGATCGCCGATTTCAGCCTTGGCCGCATCGAGTTCGGGCTCAATGATTTGAGCCGGACGGCAGGTGATCGGCTCTTCGCCTCTCACATAGCCCTTGAGGGCTTTTTTCTGTACTTCCGGATTGATCGGAGTGGCTGTTTTCCCGTACATGCCGTAGACCAGATCTTTGACCTGACCGGTAATCATCTTGTAGCGTTCTTCCGGGGTGTCGAACAGTACGTTGTTCACGGTCTGAATACCCACGATCTGACTGGTCGGTGTTACCAGCGGCACCTGGCCCAGATCTTTCCGGACTCTCGGCAGTTCCTTGAACACATCGTCGAGCCGGTCAAGGGCGTTCATTTCTCTGAGCTGATTAACCAGGTTGGAGAGCATCCCGCCCGGGGTCTGATGCAGCAGAACGTTGATGTCGATGGTTGACAGTTTGGTGTCATCCAGGATGTGCATATACTTGGGAACGATATCTCTTTCGAGAATCACATCGATGGCAACCAGCTTGCGGATATCAAAGCCGGTGTCACGGTTGGTTCCCAGAAGGCTCATGACCAGAGGTTCAATCGCCGGATGGGACGTACGGCCTGCATACGGGGCCATACAGGTATCAACGATATCCACGCCGGCTTCAATGGCCTTGAGCTGAGCCATCTGAGACATACCGGATGTGGTATGACTGTGCAGGTGAATCGGGGGCTTTACCGTTTTTTTCAGGGCGGTGATCAGGTTGAACGCATCATACGGTGCAATCAGACCCGCCATGTCCTTGATGCAGATACTGTCGGCGCCCATGGCTTCCAGAGCTTTGGCCCTCTGAATATAATAATCCAGATTATAAACTTCTCCGCCCAGCCGGGCTTCGGTCAGGGTATAGCAGATGCAGCCCTGAAAATGTTTGCCCGCGGCTTTGATAGCCGGAACAACCGTTTCAAAATTTCGATAATCATTCAGAGCATCAAACGTTCTGAAAATGTCCATTCCATTTTCAGCGGCTCTTTCAACAAACGCCTTGGCCGTATCGTCAGCATAATTGCGGTATCCGACAAGGTTCTGGGCTCTGAGCAGCATGGAGAAAGGAGTTTTCTTAACGTATTTTTTCAGAGTTCTGAGCCTTTCCCACGGATCTTCATTCAGGAAGCGATGCATGGTATCGAAGGAAGCCCCCCCCCAGGTTTCCAGTGCCCAGTAACCAATTTCATCCATCTGTTCGGCAACCGGAATCATATCTTCGGTCCGACCCCTTGTGGCAAACAGAGATTGATGACCGTCACGAAAGGTCAGATCCTCAATTTTAATCGGGTTTGCTGCCTTCGGCCTGTCGGGGCTGTAATCCATTGCCGTCATTTTTACTTGGATTTCGCTCATCTTAAGGTTCTCCTCCTAAAAAATTATATAAAACGTTTCGTTCTTCCGATGATTAAAAACTGAATTTCTCTAAATACCCCTATCGAAATGCAGATCCTTTAAAGGATCTGAACTGCATCAGCGTTCTCATCTGCATCACGTTCTGTCGAGCGCTCTGACCCCAGAAACTGATCGGCGTCGGCCTCTGTAAAGGAATTGCAGCCTGCATTGCCAGCTGTTCTTCCTCGGTTTTGATATAATTCGTTACGGCAGCCATCGCAGCCGCTATCTTTTTTCTGGTTTTCATTTGATCTCCGTTTGGCTTAAGGTGTTAAAAGATAGAATCAAATCTCAACCCATTACAACGGAATATTGCCGTGTTTCTTCGGAGGTCTGATCTCTCGCTTGCTGCAAAGGATTTCCAATGCTTCTATCAGTCTGGGCCGGGTCTGTGCGGGCTCTATAACCGCATCGACAAAGCCTCTTTGTGCCGCACAATAGGGGTTGTTAAACAGCGCCTCATATTCATCGATACATTCTTTGCGTTTTGCCACAGGATCTTCTGCCCCCTTGATCGCCTTCGCATAGATAATATTGGCTGCGCCGGCAGCGCCCATAACCGCAATCTGTGCGGTCGGCCAGGCAACGGCAAAATCATTGCCCAGATCCTTGGCACACATGGCCAGATAAGATCCACCGTAATCTTTACGGGTAACCAGAAGCAGCTTCGGCACCGTCGCCTCTGAATAGGTCCAGAGAAGTTTTGCACCATGGGTGATAATGCCACTCCATTCCTGATTGGTTCCCGGCAGGTATCCGGGCACGTCCGCGATGGTCAGCATGGGAATATTGAAAGCGTCGCAGAATCTTATAAAACGGGAGGCCTTGTTGGAGGCGTTGATGTCCAGACATCCGGCCAGAACCATGGGCTGATTGGCGATAATACCGATGGTTCTGCCATTGAGTCTGGCAAAACAGATCAGGATATTCGGTGCATAATATTCATGCGGTTCGAAATATTCACCGTTGTCCACGAGGGATGCAATGACATCCTTCATGTTGTAGCCCTGATTCGGGTTGTCCGGAATAATGGCGTTCAGGGCCGGATCAATCCGTTTGGGATCATCACCCGTATCAACGATCGGCGGATCTTCCATGTTGTTTGACGGCAGATAGGAAAGCAGAATTTTGATCTGATCCAGGCAGTCCTCGTCACTTTCGCAGGCAAAATGGGCAACACCGCTCTTGGTGTTATGTGCCATGGCCCCGCCGAGATCTTCCTGAGTGACTTCTTCACCCAGAACAGCCTTGATCACCTGAGGTCCCGTGATGAACATATAGCTGGTATTTTTTACCATAAATATATAATCGGTCATGGCCGGAGAGTAAACCGCACCGCCTGCGGTGGGCCCCATAATAGCGGAAATCTGAGGAATCACACCCGAAGCGATGGAGTTTCTGAAAAAAATATTCCCGTATCCGGAAAGGGCATCGACACCTTCCTGAATTCGTGCACCGCCGGAATCATTGAGTCCTATGCAGGGGGCTCCCGCTTTAAGCGCCAGATCCATGACCTTGCAGATCTTCTTGGCATGCATTTCACCAAGGCTTCCGGCTCTTGCGGTAAAATCCTGCGCAAACGCGAATGCAGGTCTGCCATTGATATAGCCGTATCCGGTAATGACACCGTCGGCCGGAATTTCAACCTTTTCCATGCCAAAATTTACACAGCGATGTGTGACAAACATGTCAAGTTCCCGAAATGTTCCGGGATCAAAAAGATAATTGAGTCTTTCCCGGGCAGTTATTTTCCCTTTAGCCTTGTGTTTTGCGATACCTTTTTCACCGCCCATCTGCAGAACCTTCTTCTCTCGGTCCTTCAGATCATTTAATTTATCTTGCACAATACCCATCGTCAATTTCCTTTCATCTCTCCAGATTGAACATTTTGGTTAGATAGATATATCCAACAATTTTACTTTGTTCGTCAGTCTGCTTTGTTTATGAAACAATCCGCACGATTTCTGATGCTTAGCGAACACAAAGCAATGGCCTATCAAGTAAAATACGAAATAGATATTTCTCCTCCTTCCTGATTCATATAACTTATATTGTGTAAACGAGATGTAAAATTCTTTTTTCTATACTCGGCTGATCTTGTCAAGAAAAAAAAGCAACCGACTGGCAGCATGAGTTGGAGCAATCTCTCCATTTTCAACTTCTTTTTTAACTCTTGGAAGTATTTTAATCACATTTTGATTTTTGTAAAACCATTGTTCAAGGCCTTCCTTGACAAGAAATTGCATCCACTCAAGAGACTGCTCTCTCCTTACAAGTTCAAACTCTCCGGTTGTTATCATTTTTTTCTTAAATTCCAAAATCATATCCCATATTTCTTCGATACCGGTATGTTTCAATGCACTGCAGATTTTTACAGGAGGAGACCAATTTTGAGATGAAGGGGAAACAAGATGCAGTGCCGTTTCATACTGCTTTTTAGCCAATTTGGCTCTTTGAATATTATTTCCGTCTGCCTTATTAACCACTACCGCGTCAGCCAGCTCAAGTACTCCTTTTTTTATCCCCTGGAGCTCGTCACCAGCGCCGGAAATCTGTAAAACAAGGAAAAAGTCCACCATGGATTTCACTGCCGTTTCAGATTGACCGACTCCGACTGTCTCGACGATCACCACATCGAATCCGGCCGCTTCGCAAACCAGCATTGTTTCGCGTGTTTTTCTGGCAACGCCTCCCAGAGTACCGCCGGACGGAGACGGCCGGATAAAGGCCTGCTTTTCGACAGAAAGCATTTCCATCCGGGTTTTATCTGCCAGAATACTTCCGCCACTTCTTGTACTGCTGGGATCGATTGCAAGGACTGCCACACGCAATCCTTGCTGAGTCAGCATCATACCGAGACTCTCGATAAAAGTACTTTTCCCCGCTCCGGGAACACCGGTAATTCCCAACCGGATCGATTTTCCTGTATGCGGCAGCAGCCGGTCAATAATATGCCTTGCCATTTCCTGATGAGTAAGCAGTGAACTCTCAATCAAAGTAATGGTTTTGGCCAACATCAATCTGTTGCATTCCAAAACGCCCTTTACATAATTTTCTGGATCTTTGAACATCTCACTGCCTCCAGCATTTTAGAGCTACAGTTGACGAAAACATTCGACCAACGGACATCTCCTCCGGCTTTTTCCAGCCGGAGGAGATGTTTCATTCATTGAACATCTCCGGCCCATCGAATTTGAATGAACCGGAACTTTTTACAGTTTATTTACAATATTTCGCTTCAAGAAGATTCATCACATGGTTTGCAGACTCGATAATGGGCGTGCCCGGGCCATAAATGCCTACACAGCCGGCATCATAGAGGTACTGGTAATCCTTGGGCGGAATAACGCCACCGGCAACCACCAGAATCTCCGAAGCACCCTGGCTCTTGAGCTCTTCGATCAGCTGTGGAACCAGCGTCTTATGACCCGCTGCCAGACTGGAGGCACCCACCACGTGGACGTCATTTTCAATTGACATTTTGGCAGCCTCTTCCGGTGTCTGGAACATGGGACTGATATCCACATCAAATCCCAGATCGGCAAACGAACTGGCCACGACTTTGATGCCGCGGTCATGTCCGTCCTGTCCCATCTTGGTCATAAAAATTCTGGGACGCCGACCGGTCTTGTCGGCAAAATCCTGGGTCCGTTTCTTTAAGGCCTGAATAACACTCTGATCTTTGTACTCGGATGCGTAGGCACCAGAGATTACCTGAGTGGTGGCCACATACCTGCCGAAGATTTTTTCCAATGCATCGGAAATTTCGCCGCCTGTCGCCCGGAGTCTGGTAGCCACGACGGTCGCTTCCAGGAGATTGCCGCCTTTTTCCGCGGCATTGGTAAGATCATCCAGCGCTTTTTTCACAGCAGCGCCGTCACGGCTTGCCTTAATCTGTACGAGTCGCTCCATCTGCTCATCCCGAACAGTTGCCGGAACTTCCAGAATCTCCATCGCGCTCAGGTCTTCTTCGATATGATATTTATTCACGCCAACGATAACATCCTTACCCGAATCGATTCGGGCCTGTCGTTTAGCGGCGGACTCTTCGATTCTCATCTTGGGCATTCCGGATTCGATCGCTTTGGCCATACCGCCCAGCTCTTCGATCTCATCGATAATTTTCTGTGCGCCCTTGATGATGCTGTCAGTCAGATATTCAACATAATAGGAGCCGGCCAGCGGATCTACCTCATGGCAAATCTGAGATTCCTCCTGAACGATGATCTGGGTATTTCTGGCGATCCGTGCGGAAAAATCCGTGGGCAGGCCAATGGCTTCGTCATAGGCGTTGGTATGCAGAGACTGGGTTCCGCCCAATGCAGCCGACATACACTCCAGAGTGGTTCGAATGATATTGTTGTACGGATCCTGCTGGGTCAGACTCCATCCGGATGTCTGGCAATGGGTTCTGAGCATGACGGATTTCGGATTTTTCGGATTAAACTGGGTCATCAGCCGATGCCACAGGAACCGGGCCGCGCGCAACATGGCAATTTCCATGAAAAAATTCATGCCGATGCCAAAGAAAAAGGACAGGCGGGGTGCAAAGGAATCAACATCCATGCCCGCTTTCAGTGCCGCTCTGACATATTCAACGCCGTCAGCGAGGGTAAATGCACACTGCAGCACAGAATCTGCACCGGCTTCCATTATGTGATAGCCGCTGATACTGATCGTGTTGAATTTGGGCATTTCCTTGGAGCAGTAAGCCATGATATCAGAAATAATTCTCATGGAAGGCTCGGGCGGATAAATATAGGTATTTCTGGTCAGGTACTCTTTCAGGATATCATTCTGAATGGTACCGGTCAGTTGTTCATGCTTTACGCCCTGCTCTTCAGCGGCGACAATATAGCCTGCCAGAATCGGAAGAACAGCGCCGTTCATGGTCATGGAAACCGACATCTTGTCCAGAGGAATCTGATCAAACAAAATTTTCATATCCTCGACCGAGTCAATTGCTACACCGGCTTTACCGATATCACCGGCGACTCTGGGATGATCTGAATCGTAGCCTCTGTGGGTGGCAAGGTCAAATGCCACCGACAGGCCCTTCTGACCGGCCGCCAGATTTCTTCTATAAAACGCATTGGATTCTTTTGCGGTGGAAAAACCGGCATACTGACGGATCGTCCAGGGTCTTGCGGCATACATGGTCGGCTGAGGGCCGCGGGCATACGGGGGCATGCCCGGAAGCGTATTGACGCATTCCAGGCCTTCGATATCTTCAGCCGTCATTACCGGCTTGACCAGAATCCCCTCGGGGGTCATCCAGTCCAATGTGTCTGGAGATTTGCCTTTCATTGTTTTGGTTGCAAGCTCTACCCATTTTTGTTTATCCGGATGTTCTGCCATACCAAACTCCTTTCATAAATTCTCAGGCTCCTGTGCGCCTCTTTGTTTTCATCTGAAAAAATAAATCCGATATTCCTGTAAAGAAATTAATCTCTTTGGCACAGCTCTACCAGCACACCGTTTGTCGCTTTGGGATGCAGAAATGCGATTTTCGCTCCGCCTGCGCCAATGCGGGGTTTCTGATCAATCAGTTTAATACCTTTCTCCTTCAGGTATTCCAGGGCCTTTTCGATGTTTTCGACACGAAACGCCACATGCTGTATGCCTTCGCCTTTTTTATCAATATATTTGGCGATTGGCCCTTCCTCCGAGGTGGATTCCAGCAATTCAATTTCACTTTCACCGATAGGGAAAAACGCTGTCGTCACTTTTTGTTCCTGAACCGTCTCTGAGCCTGCGCATTTAAGTCCCAGAATGTCGGTCCAGAAATTCTTGACACCGTCAATGCTTTTGACTGCAATCCCAAGATGGTCAATTTTAAGTGTCTTCATGTATCACTCCTTTCATTTTTTTGAAGCATTAGATGTTGACCGGAGTATTTGCTGGAGACAGCCCCGGCTGTGACACCATTTTCCACTGACAAAATGTCCCCTGTTCGCATCAAGAAAATATCTTTACACGCTTTTACCGGCTGTAACGCTGCAGAACCTTCCGGAAACCCGGAATAGAATTGATGATGGTGTTATCATCCACACAATACGCAATCCTGAAATGACCGGGCCCGCCGAATCCGCTTCCTGGAACGACAAGGATCAATTCCTCCTGCAGGGCCCGTACAAATTCAACATCATCGGGAATCGGCGTTTTGGGAAACACATAAAATGCTCCGGGGGGCCGGATAAACTGATATCCACAATCGGCAAGCCCGTCACAGAGGAGATCTCTTTTCCTCTGATAAACCGCAACATTCACGCTTGCACCCTGTATGGAGGCCACAACCTGCTGAATCAGGGCCGGTGCATTCACAAAGCCCAGAATCCTGTTGGAAATCGCCATGCCATCGATTAAATCCTGCTTATATTCAGCCTCCGGATGAACAGCGATAAAGCCGATGCGTTCCCCCGGAATGGAGAGATCCTTGGAATAAGACGACGCGATAATACTGTTGGAATAACAGGAAAATATACTCGGCACCGAAGCCCCCTCATAAACAATTTTCCGATAGGGCTCATCTGATATCAGATAAATGACATGACCGAACTCCTTTCCTTTTTTCTCCAGAAGTTCGCCCAGTTGTTTCAGACACGCTTCGCTGTAAATCTGACCCGTCGGATTATTGGGGGAATTGATCAGAACCGCTTTTGTTCCAACAGCGATGGCATTTGAAATACGATCAATATTTAATGTGAAATCATCATTGACAGGAACGGTTTTTAACAAACCGCCATGATTGGCGACATAAGCATCGTATTCAACAAAATACGGCGACGGAGCGACCACTTCATCACCGGGATCGAGAAGGGTTTTCAATATCACATTCAACGCGCCTGCGGCCCCGCATGTCATCAGTATTTCGGTTTCTGACAGCTGAATCTGCTGCTCAGCGGAAATATAATCCGAAACAGACTTACGGACATGAGGATATCCTGCATTTGACATATAGCCATGGCTTGTCGTCTTTTCAGCCGAGCAGACAATGGCCTTCAATGCGGATGTAAATTGTTCAGGCGGCACCAGATTCGGATTCCCGAGACTGAAATCAAATACGTTTTCAGCACCGTATTTTTTTTTAAGACGGGCACCCTCTTCAAACATTCTGCGTATCCATGACGATGTGGATAGCATTACTTTAATATTTTTAGAAATCGACATAGAGAGCTTTCCAGGTTACTTGTTTCTATTTCCAAACGAACTTTTGAGGGTTAACACGAACGACTTTCAAAAGCTTCCCCAGCCTTACCTGAATTTTTCGTCCAGCTGATTACTGAACTCAATTCTTTTAAAAAATCATCTTATATCCAGCCTCACAAACAACTTGTTTATCATATTGTTATAATTAGAAATTTCAATCAAATTCACAATAAAACATCTATCCATATTTACTTTGCCAAATGCATTTCCCATCAGCGGCAAAAGCTTGATTCTACTTTATTTGAATGGATAGATTATCAGTGCTTTATCAAAAAATTAACAAAGCTACAAGAGAATAAAACATTTTGTTTTATTCTACTGATTCTACTGATTTGATCTCTGGTATCTTCTTTTTCAAAAGACGTTCGATACCAAATTTAAGTGTCCGCTGAGACAGCGGACACCCTGCACAGGCACCCTTCAACCTGACTTTAACGACATCGCCGGTCACGTCTGCCAGTTCCACATCTCCTCCGTCCGCCTGGAGCACAGGACGAATTTCATCAAGCACTTGCCGGACTTTTTCTTTCATGCACATCCCTCCCTTTATGATAGCGATATAAATAAACGTCCAGATTAGTCTTTTTCCATATCAGCATAAAATAGTTTTCTGAAACTCTCAAAATTATTCTGCAGAATGGATTCCCGGATTTGTTTCATCAGCGTGTTATAAAAATGAATATTGTGAATGGTGTTTAAACGGTAGGCAAGAAGCTCCCTGACCATATAAAGATGGCGAAGATAGGCCCGGGAGTAATTTCGGCAGGTATAACAGGTACACCCGGAATCAACCGGGGACTCATCATGAGCAAAACGGGAATTACTTATATTAATAGCGCCTGATTTTGTAAAAAGTTGACCGTTCCGGGCATTTCTGGTAGGCATGACACAGTCGAACATATCAGCACCCATTGCGACCAGCTCGATAAGGTCCTGCGGGGTTCCCACCCCCATGATATATTTTGGCTTTTCATCCGGCAATCCCGGCAGGGTAGATTCCGCAACACCGTACATAAGCTCCTTTGGCTCGCCGACACTGATCCCACCAATCGCATATCCGCTAAATTCTATATCTCTCAGCGCATCGGTGGACCGCTGACGAAGATCCTCGAACATTCCCCCCTGAACAATACCAAACAGAGACTGGGTATCCGGGCATGTCTGTTGCCAGGTTTCATAGCAGCGTTCTGCCCATCGCGTGGTGATCTCCAGCGCGGCCAGGGCCTCCTCCCGGGAAGACGGATAGGCAATACACTGGTCCAGGCACATCATGATATCAGAGCCGATGCAACGCTGAATCCCTATGGATTTTTCCGGCGTCAGCAGATGCCTCGACCCGTCGATATGGGACTGAAAAGACACCCCTTCTTCGGTTATCTTCCTCAGTTTAGACAGAGAAAAAACCTGGAACCCGCCACTGTCAGTCAAAATCGGCCCGGCCCAGTTCATAAACCGGTGAAGCCCGTTGAACCGCTGAAGGATATCGCACCCGGGTCTCAAATATAAATGATAGGTGTTCCCCAGAATAATCTGAGCACCGGCTGCTGTAAGCTCTTCCGGCGTCAGGGACTTTACCGTACCCCTCGTGCCCACAGGCATGAACACCGGTGTCTGAATCAAGCCGCGGGATGTCGTCAGACACCCCGCCCGGGCTCTGGTTTCAGTAGATTTTGCCATTATTTTAAATTTCAGCATATTCTCCTCAAAATCAAATTGCTCAAAAGCGATGTATATCTGCAATGATATCGAGCGGAAACCCGATCTCTTATCCTGGTTCACAGCCGGCGAAAAGGCTTGTCTCAGAAATGCATTCAGCAATAGCGCACCGGGAAAACGAACCGTTTACATTCGCAGATATTATCTGATCAGCATCGCATCGCCGTAGCTGTAAAAACGATATTTTTTTTCAATGGCCTCATGATACGCATCAAACATGGTTTTGTATCCCGCAAAAGCGGCAACAAGCATCAGAAGGGTAGATTTTGGCAGATGAAAATTCGTCAGCATGGCATCCACAACCTTAAAGCGGTAGCCCGGATAAATGAACAAATCGCAATTTCCACTGCCGGGCGAAACCCTCCCGCAGGTATCTGATGCGAATTCAAGCGTACGGACACAGGTCGTCCCGACAGCCACGATTCGCCGGCCGTTTTCTTTGGCAAGATTGATTGCTTCAGCCGTCTCGGGCGAAATCCGGTAGCGTTCGGAATGCATTTTATGTTCCCTGATATTTTCAACCCTGACCGGCAGAAATGTCCCGTATCCGACATGCAGCGTAATGGCAACCACGTTAACACCTTTTGCCTTCAACCTGTCCAGCAGACTTTCGGAAAAATGCAACCCGGCCGTAGGCGCGGCAATCGCACCTTTCTGCGATGCATAAACCGTTTGATACGCAACGCGGTCATCCATCTGCTGGTGGCCGGAAGGCCGTTTGATATACGGCGGAAGCGGCATACTGCCGATGCGCTCGATAGCATTATCGACACCTGTTTCGGAAAAAAACCGGAGGATATTAAAATCATTCTCCGAACCGATGACGCGTGCTTCAAGCCCCGGATCAAAATATAACACAGCGCCCGTTTTTACCTTTTTTGACGTCTTGACCAGGCATTGAAATTCCCGGGTACAATCTTCCCCAGGGTTGTCAGAGGATTCAGAATAATTCAGAATCAGCACTTCGGCTTTTCCCCCGGATGCTTTTCTCCCGTACAACCGGCCGGGAATTACTTTGGTATTATTGATCACCAGAACATCCGAAGGGCGGAGAAGATGAAGCAGCTCTTCAAAAACATGATGGGAATATTCTGCAGTTTTTCTGTCGAGCAGAAACAGACGGGACTGATCTCTTCGGGCCGAAGGCGTTTGCGCAATTAACTCCCCCGGCAAATGATAATCGTAATCGCTGATCGTAAACACAGTGCTACCTTCTCCCTAAAACTACCAGAAACAATCCGGCAAGCATCAACACAAATCCAAATTTTCTCAACATATCATCCGGCACTTCGGTCAGTTTATATATCCAGGTTTTCATTTTTTCCGGTACAGCAAAGTATGGCAGCCCTTCAACAATCATGACCATTCCGAAAACACAAAGAAAAAATTTCATTTTTACCCTCTCAATTACCACATGCTATCAAATTAATTTTTATATCTTCAGCAAGCGACGTTTGTCAAAATAAAAGAAACCGCATCCGCACGATTGCATTCAGTCCTGCTCAGGATAACTACCCGGAAAAGGGGTGACCGCAAACAGCGAAACCAATGCACCCCTTGCTATCCATTTCTACTTGCCAAAACAAAGTAACCAATAGTAAGATTTACATACCCGTTATCCAATTGATGCGAACCCCTTCCTTACACGATAGAGGATGAATCCGTCATGAACAGCGGACATACTCCGGTAGTCAAAAAGCCTCTCTATTTCTGGATATTCTACAAGCATTTAAAGTTTCACTTCCTTCTGCTGCTGATTATCTTTGTCACGGTAGCGGTAAGGGTTGTGCCTCTGGAGATGCAGAAACGCATCATCAATGAAGCCATCAATCTAAAAGATATGAAATTATTGGTTCAATACTGCAGCGTATACCTGGGGGCCGTCATTTTCGCCAGCATTTTGAAATTTTTCATCAATGTCATTCAAACAACGATCAGTGAACAAGTACTGTCTGATATGAGAAAACAGCTCTACAGCCACATTCTGACCCTTCCGTTGAGTTTTTTCAGAAAAACCCCTCCAGGCATGGTTGTCTCGTCCTTGATTACCGAGTTGACGACATCGGGCAATTTTGCCGGCATGGCCATCTCCGTTCCCGCTTCGAGCGGATTGACACTGCTGGCCTTCGCCGGATACCTGTTCTGGCTGAACCCGTTGTTAGCCGTCATTTCCCTGAGCATTTATCCCGCGGTCCTGTTACTGATTCCCATGCTCCAGAAACGGGCCAACCTTAACAATAAGAACCGTGTAGATACGACCCGGACACTATCGAACCTGATCGGGGAAACCATCGGCGGGATTCACGAAGTCCATGGGAACGGATCGTACCACATTGAAAACAGAAAATACAGTCAGCTGGTCAACCGGCTCAAACGAATACGGATCATCTGGACCCTCTATTCCCAAGGCATCAAGCTGACCAATAATTTTTTCAACAATCTGAGTCCGTTTCTCATTTTTATCATCGGGGGCTACCTGGCCATGAAGGGCCAGCTGGAGCTTGGGTCGCTGGTGGCATTTTTATCCGCTCAGGAAAAGCTGTATGATCCGTGGAAAGAGTTAATTGAATTTTATCAGGTATATCAGGATGCCTCCGTCCGCTACAAGCGGACGATGCAGTACTTTGACGCCGAGCCGGATCATATGCTGGCGCCAGTTGGCAGAAAGCCATATGACCTGGAAGGACGCCTGGACATCCGTCACCTTTCCTTTTTCACTGAAGACAGGATTCAGCTGCTCAACGACATCTCTCTGTCTCTGGAGCCCGGAGAGCATCTTGCCCTTGTGGGGTTTTCCGGCAGCGGTAAAAGCACCCTGGCGCTCTGCATCGCACAGCTTTACCCGTATTCGATCGGTCATATTAAAATCGGAAACACGGAAGTGTCCGAACTGACCAAAAAAGATATGACGCTAAACACCGGGTTTGTTTCTCAATCGCCCTTCATTTTTGACGGCAGCATAAAGGACAATCTGGTTTACGGCTGTCTGTCCAAATGCGACGAGCATTCCACCGACACATGCGAATTTATACCTGATATAGACGATATGATTGAAATCCTTCACCAGACAGGCATTTTTGTAGATGTCCTTTCCTTCGGCCTGTCAACAATTCTCAATGCGAAGCAGCTGGAAAAACTCGAACCTGTCCTGATCCGCATCCGTGAAAAATTCAGGGAAAACTTCGGCGACAATCTGGGAGACGATGTCGAATTTATCAATGATAATAAATACCTTTATCATTCAAGCATGTTGGATAATTTAATTTTTGGAACATCGAATCCGAAGATTTTTGACGCCAGGAAACTTTCGGGGAATACGTATTTCCTGCAATTTCTGGATAAAGAAGGCCTGACCCGGCCCCTGATCGATATCGGCAGCGAACTGAGCAATCATATGGTAGATATTTTAAAAAATATGCCAGGAGATACAATATTTTTCACCCGCAGCCCCATCGGTCCGGATGAACTGGATGACTATACACAGCTGGTCGAACGAATGCGACACATACATTCAAACGAGCTCTCAAACGCAGACCGAAACCGGCTGATAGCGATCGCCCTTCGCTTTACCCCCGGCATTCACAAAATCATTTCCCTGCCAGAAGCCCTTGAACAGCGCATCATCGAGGTCCGCGCCCGGTTCAGGGAAAAAATTGTTTCGAATTATCCCGGCGCATTTTCGGTATATAATCCGGGCGACTATATCCACTCGGAAAACATTCTCAACAACATCCTGTTCGGAAAGCTGAAGCCCGACGCTCCTCACGCTCAGGAAAAAATCAACCGGAGCATCATTCATCTACTGATTGAGGAAAACCTGCTGGAAACCATTATCGAAATCGGAATGCTGTATCAAGTCGGCAGCAAAGGCGACAAACTCTCCGGGGGACAAAAGCAGAAACTGGCCATCGCCAGAACGTTTCTCAAATCACCGAAACTGCTGATTTTAGATGAAGCCACATCCGCTCTGGACAATCTGTCCCAGACCCGCATACAGAATCTGCTCGAAACCCGATGGAAAGGAAGAGTCACGACGATCTCGATTGCGCATCGGCTCGATATAATTAAAAATTATGACAGGGTGGCGGTAATGAAGTCCGGAAAAGTCGTCGAACTCGGGCCCTATGATGAATTGATGGAACAAAGAGGAGTCTTATATGAGCTTGTCACCGGAAGGCGATAGCATCTGTGGTCATGGCGAATTCCATGATGATCTTGATCTGCTGAGACAAATCTATTTTTTTTCCGGTCTGAATCCGGAAGCCTTGAAAATAATGGCTTATTTAAGCTGCAGACAGCGATTTCAGGCTGGCGACTATATTTTTCGCCAGAATGATGACGACGGGCAGGCAATCTATATCCTGAAAGGCAGAGTGCAACTGCTGTATGAAAATCACGCCCCTTCCCCGCCGATCAGAGAGTATGAAGCCGAACAATTCCTGGGCGGGCTGTCCCTTCTGGGAAAAATGCGCCGGCTTTTCTCTCTGAAAGCGGCCACCAACACGTGTTGTCTCGTATTGACCCGGGAAAAATTTTCCAAAGCACTGGAACAGTATCCGGCCATCATGCCCGTCATTTTAAACGCTGTCACCAACCGGATCAGAGTATGGGAACAGAATTTTCTACTCGATACATCAACGGCTCAGAATGAGTTAAAGGACCATATCGGCGTCAGCCTTCTGTAGTCATCTGTCTCCTGCTGCTGCGGATGCCGTCTTTTACAAATAACTGAACAATACCACTGACTGACGCATAGATTTGATATGACATCAACTAAAATTTTCTTACGTCTGAAAACCGAACTGTCGGAACTAAACCGGCTCAGCAGAGCGCTGAATCAATTCGGCGCTACGCTGAAGCTGCCGCCAGCCATCATATTCAAAATCAATCTGGCTCTGGAAGAATTGATATGTAATATTATCAGTTACGGACATCCGGAAAATCGTTTCCACCAGATCGATCTGTCTGTTGAATTCAAAACCAATGCGTTGATCATTCACCTTAACGATGACGGGATCCCGTTTAATCCGCTCAACGCTCCGTGTCCCGATTTGGCATGCGGCCTCGAAAACCGCAAAATCGGCGGACTGGGCATTCAGCTTGTCAAATCCGTGATGGACGAGGTCTGTTATCAGCGATACGGCAACATCAACTCACTGACCCTGAAGAAATATATCAATAAATAACGTTCAGTTACTCGTTTTTTTAATGAACGGGCGCTGACAATCCCCGGCAGCCATGGAAAGGATACCTTCATGAAGCTTATAGAACAGCAATACAACCGGTACCGGATTTTTAAAATCGCCGGCCGACTGGATTCAAATACCTCCCCGGAATTTGAAAAAAAAATTCTGGACGCCGCCAGAAGCACGTCTGATTTTATCATCCTCGACTTTAAAGAACTGAATTATATTTCCAGTGCCGGGCTGCGCGTTATCCTGAAAACGGCAAAGGAGATCGAACCTTCGGAAAGAGAATTGTACATATGCGGCATGGAGGATTATGTTAAAGAAGTCTTTGAAATCTCCGGATTCGATACATTTTTAAATATCGTTCCAACCCTTGAGGACGCGTTGAAGGTTCATTAACCGGTTTCAGCCTGAATCCGCTTCCTGTTGTTTCAGTCCTATCATCCCGCGTTTTCCCAGCTCTCTTAAAAACAGGGTTACCGAAACTTCGGCTTCGTTCGGATGCATTCGGCTGATTTCGGAAAATCGTTGAATGATGTTCCATACGGAGCGTTTCCCGTTGATCAAATCCCAGACAATGGTCCCGAACTCGTCCAGTTCAATTCGCTTCATCAGGACCGAAGCTGAAGTTTTGCCGGTCAATCGCATCCATCCGGCCATCCAGGGCCGGTGCGGTATCGGACAGGTGACCACCACGTCTCCACTTTCAAGACGATTTTCGGTCGCCAGAACATGCCTGGCCGGAATACATGCCAATGCTTCAGATCGGCTTATCCGTGCCGGGCTGCCGGGCTTGTTTTTTTTTCTAAAGGCACACATAACCGGAACAGAGCCTCTTGAAACGAGTGAATTGGATCGGTCGCCGGGACAGCAGTTCAACCCCTGTGATACGACTTTCGGTTTCCTGATGACAGATCCGGATTTGCCGATACCGGCGACGGATTGAAACAGCGTACCACAAACGATATCTTAAATCCGTTGACGGGTGGGGCATCTCCCATTCCATAGTCTCTGGCTTTTCAGATATACGAACGATTTTCATTCGCGGAGAAATATTCAGAGTCTGGGCTGCAAACCGCGCCAATCCGCTGTCGCGGAGAAGATAAGACGCCGGTGCCCATCGATACAGGTTCAGTTGTTCCTTTTTTGAAGACACGAACCCCAGTTGAAAATTACCCGGCCTGAAATGGTAGTATGACAGCTCAAACTCATTCGGAATTACCGCATGGATATCGTACACACGCCAGCTGATCCGTTCTTTTGCGCATTGATCGACAAGAGAGGATAATACTGTCGAATTGACCGGATCAACACGTGGTGTTTCGGGCATAATAAATTGTATCAATATGACTTGGCGACAATCCCTGCAGGATAACAGCACGCCTGCACCCCCCAAACGCTTTCCTTTCCACCGGAAACAGGCCGCATCATCAAATCCGGCAACGGCTTCTTCCCAGACAGGGGGGATGGGGACAGGTTCAACGCAGGGACAAGTTCTACCCTGATTCCGGTTGATATCCTTCAGCAACGATTGCAATTTTACCGACCTGCCAGCGGGAATCCATTTGATTTCCAAGGCCGGCAGACCTCGATGCTCCAGCATCAGGTACTGTTTTCCGATCCGTGAAATTTCCCAGGCTGCCGGCACTGTCATATGGATACGGTTCCAGTCCATGGATTTCCACTCTGCCCGATTATATATCTCTTCCATGACAAATCCGTCCTTTGTTAAATCGCTCACTCGAGGCGCTTAAATTAACGCGATAGCGCGGACTAAGGAGCGCTGTCGTTTGAGGACCACTTCGTTTGAGGAGCGATTCGCTTGAGGCAAAAAACAAAAAACTTTTATCTTATAACATCCTCAAAGGCGCAAAGCTCCCACCCCCTTAGCCCTTAGCACTCAGTCCTTTTTTTCGGGCCCGATCATAACTTCGGCCATAGTTCCGAAGAGTGGCCGCGGAGTCCCGCCCGTTCCCGGCGTACGACATTGCACGATCCGGGGAAAAGTTGCCGGGGATGGGCGGGACGGAGCACGCGACAACGTGTCTGAACTTATGGATAGACACTACTCAGGGATAAAACGGTCCCAATCCACAGTATCCCTTGCACGAATCGGATGCCCGGCTTTTTCTGACGGGTCAGGCGCCGCCTTTGTTTGCTCAAAACAGTCCCGTTCTTTTTCAATCCAGTTGGTCATCGCCAGCTTAACGGAATTGCCCAGCTTTTCCTCCACGTCTTTTGTGTTGTGCTGAAGCACCAGACTGATTCTGTTCCGGTGTTCATCGACAAATGCCCATTTCCATGCGATGACAATATGGAACGGATCACCCAGCCATTCGGAAGGCTCCCCGAACCGCTGTTTATAGCGCTCCAGGAGCATCCCGTAAAATTTTTTACTGCTGTCGTCATATTTGAGTTTGATTCTGACGATCTTCCCCGGTTCCGCGCAGGCACCGTAATGGATCAGACCGCTTTTAAATCCCTGCATATGCCGGATTTCAACCTCCCGGATATACTCCATATGACGAATAGGCAAATCCGAGGCCATATTCAGCAGCTGCTGGTATTGCGAAATATCGGTTCCCAGCACAAAGCCTCCAATACCATGAGGCGCCTGCGCCCCGCACAGCCCATGCCCGAAAGCCGCCATCATGACAACCCACAACACCACTTTCATTTTCATATCGCCACCCATCCTTATAATCGCCTTATACCCCTTCGCCCCATACCCGCCTTCTCCCCCGTACCCTACACCTTACACCCTACTCCTTACTCCCTACTCCCCGTCCTCAATATGCCATACGGCTTAAAGACTTAATGATCAGCGCAAAGCTCATAGCAAACATCCCGGTCAACCCCATTCCGCAGGAAAACCCGGCCAGCAAAACCGGCGCGTACTGACGCCACATTTTCCCGTACCGTTTCAGAAAAAAATACCTGCCGGCCAATGCGCCGATGACTTCCAGAATCATACCGTGAGGTGTGCTCTGCCCGAGGCCCCTGACCACACCGTAAATCAACAGCACCGGAAGTCTGAAAAAATTCAGAATAAAATAGGTAATCGTGCCAAAACACAGACCAATCATCACATACCCCCCGTTTAACGCCTGGAAAAACAGGGAATTTCCCTCCAGGGTTGAGGTCTGCATCAGAAGTGTATTCAGCGCCTGAAGATGCCACAGCTCCTGGGCATAGGGATAACTGGCTGACGGAATCGGGGCCAGCCGCCAGATGAACTGGGAAAAGAGGAGGCTTGCCACTATGACTACCGGGAACACGACGATTTCGGCTTTTATGATCCCCCGGATACTGGTTCCGGTCAGCTCGATCTCCCGGAAATGTACCGTGGCTTCACCATAATTATGGATTGGAATCGGGGCGTACCATATCTCGATTCCCTGATAGCCGAAAAATCTCGCTCCGGCAATAAAGCTGGCTTCACGCACCAGCGGCAGGCTGACAAACTGCCCGGCTATTCCCTCCATGCGTGCCGTAACATAGGAAAGAATCGGCGTATATACGAAGCCGTAACCCAGAAAAAAAACCCAGGGGAATCCCGGCACCAACCATACACACAGCCCCACATAGGCGAGGGTCGATGCGACGTAGATACCTATGGCGATCCAGAAATTAAAATCCCCCCGCCCGGGCGGGGGATGAAACAGATCCGAAAATGCGCCCCGTTTCCGGCTGTCGCTTTCCCGGAAGGATCTGAGCACATACCATATCCCTACAGCGGCAATGGCCAGCCCCAGCCCGATTCCAAAACTCATGTAGAAATCAAAACTATTGGCGAACACGGTATCCACGGTTTCCATCCCCGGATGCCAGCGTTTGAGAATGCCGTGTTCGTACAGAATCGGATTGGCGATAATGGTGATGATCAGCCCCACAAGCCCACCGATCACTGCCCAGAAAGGCAGCACCATACCGATAAATATCAGCCCCATGTCCAGCTGAATGCCGGTGGCCACTGCCGGAAGCACTGCCTCGGTATACCGGGTCAGCTCCACCCACGGGATCGGAATCAGACGAACCGGCTCGGTAAAGATCAAACCGGATACCGTAGGCACCAGCACATAGATCCCCCCGAACACGAGCCCGATCATTCCTCCGATGGAAAACACTTTCCATTTCCAGCTTTTTTCCTTCTCTTCGGTGGATTCTGCCAGTGCCATGGTTCCCAGAGCGCCTACCGGAGCCATGGGAAAAGGCAGCTTTTCCACATCGGATGTGATTCGATACAACGCATAGCCCAGACCAAAATGATCGACCCGCTGAATCACCTGCGAGCCGACCAGCAACAAAATCGGAATCAGCCAGTCACGATGAAAAAAAGTCCGCTGGATCAACGCTTCCGATTCCGGACCGGGCGCCACCCAGGAAGGAATGAATTCGACCAGACCCAGCATTCTGGCTGCATCCGACTGAACAAGATACTGGTTCCACAGAAGCCCCTGAAAAGGAGAGGACAAGGCGGCACCGGCCATGTAATACAGAAGAAATATTTCCTGCTGTTTGAGTTCGGTATACGAACGCTTGGCAATTTCGGCAAACAGGATAATGGTGACCCAGCGTGCGGCAGGACCGATTCCCGTACCGATGACCAGCTGAAGATACATGCTGCCGGGCATCATCAAAAACCCGATAAAAACCGATCCGACAACGGTTTTCCAGTCAAACCCCTCCTCAAAATGATCCGGAGTTTTCAGCAGATCCCTGTATTCGTCAAGCTCCCTGTCATTATACATAATTTTGTCTGTCGGCTTATATCTGTTGATTGTCCCTCAAACCCGAAAGAGGGCCCCTCAAGGTCCGAAGGACCGATCCTCAAGCAAAGCGCTCCTCTTTATACCGGTAAAACTTGATAGCTGACATTCCCAAACAACCCCACGATAGCCCACACGCCCGCCATCAGCACATCGCCCATGATCAGCCCCACAAAAAAGTACCGGAGCTGCCTGAACAAGGCGATTCCGCCGTAACGCATGCACAGGGCATTACACATCCAGCCCACAAAAAAACTGAACCATAAAATTTGCATGGCTGAACTGTAGGCCATCAAATAGCCGACCGGATGAATCGGCCACCAGTAAAACCGGTGATAACAGACCACCAGCGCCAGCATGACCCCCGCCCCGGCCGCCGCGAAAAGCGTCACCCATCTGCCGGGGTCTACCGGCGTCTGTATCAGGGTCTGCACATTGTCATACACGGCCACGGTGGTCTGTATGGCCCAGTCCAGCTGAAGCTCCCGAATGCCGAACCGGTAACACAGACACAGCATAGCGACAAACGAGCAGAGAATCCCTGCCAGCAGAACAACCAGAATAGCACCAAATACCAACCGCCGGTTGCCGACATCCTGGGTAATCTTACGGGCATGAACCAGTGACGGCATCAACGATTCTCTCAGATCGACAAACAGCACCTTCTGGGTAACCGCGGCAACCACCATCGCCACCGGCGTAAAAAACTGTGCGCCGGCAACGGTCATGACCATATCGATCGGTGCCGCCGTCAGCGTAAAATAAGCGATGCCGCCCTGGCAGATGACGCGGCTTGCCACAACCATCACCATCAAAAAAGCACCCAGGAGCAGACAGGCGACCTTCACCGGCATGCCGAAATACCGGAACCAGAGGACAATACCGACAGCGCCTGCCACAAACCCCCAGAACGACAGCCGCAGGGAAAACCACTCGGTTTTTACCTGCGTGGACGGTTCCAATCCGAACGCCTGGCGCAGGACATCCATCAGGTGATACCGCGCAAGCCATACAATAAACACAAAAAATATGGCATACGCCCCTATCATCTGCGTTTCTTCCGGCCGGGAAAGCGTGGGGCCGAAGGTCACCCCCAATGCCGCGGCCGGAATATTATAACCCAGAACGCCGAGAGCCCCGATCAACAGCCCGCCCAATACGAAAAACAGCCAGAAGCTGAATGAAATCTGGCGAGAGGTCAGAAAAGCAAATCCGATAAACGCCGGGTAGATATAGAGTTTCAGCTTATAAAATCCTGAAAACAGACCATATTTGGAAAAATAGGGACCTGCCAATATCAAGGTCGGAATCTGGGGAACGCTTGGATAGTACGCATGAAGGCCATTTACCGTATGCAGGCACACCGGAACCAGAAACCCGGCCAGCAGAAAATAATTAAAAAACAATCGCCAGCCATCCCGTTGCTCCAGCGCATCTTCCATCAGGCGGGGAACCTGAAGCAGGGGAAAATTCATACGTTCATTGTGAATCCACTGACGGCTTAAGATATTCACCAGGCAGATCATCACCATGTAACACAGGATAATAAAGCTGCTCCAGACGGCAAGCGGCCCTATCCAGGATGACCAGGGAATGTTTGTGAACGTCTGCCACCACGACATCTGCCGCCCCCCGGGAAGGCCGTTATACAAACCGGCAATCGTATCCGGCTCCCGGGGGCACCAGCTTTTCGGAAGCAATGGCTGCAACTTGTCTTCCCACTGGTTTTCCACCGTGGCAAAGTGATAAGGCGCGGTCATGTTGACAAATAATGTCCGAACCAGGCCGGTATACGCGATGCCTGAAACCAGCACCATCAGGATCCATATGACGAGAAGCTCCCTGCCTGTCAGCGGCAGCCGTTTAAACCATCTGCCGACACCGGCCATGACCGGCATCAGCACCATCAGGATAAAAAACGGCGCCAGCGGAAAATGCCCTCCCCCGAGGGGTGTTGCCTGCCGGTACGCATTGTTGAACGGCGTCAGCAAACAGATAACAACGGCAAGAACCAGACCTGTCACCAGGGCCCGGACCCGTATCCTGTCATGTGCATAAAGCTCCCCGCCCGTTTCAGCAGGGTTGAGGGATTTTTTCGGGGAAAAATCGTCTGTCATAATAAAGCTGCTTTCACCGAAAGATTTTTCAGACCTGATCCTATCTTAAGCAACATTGAGTGCAAAGCATCCCCGTTGTAGTTCTTATGTGTCCATCGGCGTTAAGGGATGAGAAACTAAAGCGGACCTTGCCCGCACCCCAATTTCCATGGAATTGCCGTTACAAAAAACTCTTTAATTTTCTACCGCCCGTTCGCTTCGCTCTCTTGAGGCACAGCGCTCGCAGAGACAAAAAACCGCTGTTTCGAGGCTCTGCATCTCGAGCGAAGCGGGCGGTAACTATAAGGGGAAAATTCTTGTCTTTTTAACCATCCGCACTTTTGTTAAACAGTCGGACTGGATCATAACCGCGGCCATATTCTCTTACGTGTAGCTTCGAAGTCCCGGCCGTTGCCGGCGGACGACATGGCACGATCGGGGGAAAAGATGCCGGGGCCATGAAGTGTTAAGAAGCCCAAACAGTCGTTTGGTTCCTTTTCTGACCTTATCCGCGAGTATCCGCAGCAAAAAAATAAATTTCAGTCGCGGATTTTCTGCTCCTCCGCTCTGTCAAGCAGTGACTCATAATGCTGCTGCACCTCCCTGTCCAGAGATCGCCAGACCAGAAGCTGTTTGCGCAGTTGATGAAGAAACGTTCTGTTGATCCGTTTCCAGGCGTTGACCTCCCCCGAAAGTCTTATCATTTTAACCTTTATTTCCAGAAATCCGGAATCTTCCGCAGACGGACAAAACGACAGCTCAACCCGTTGCATGATCCCGAAATCAAACGGAGCCAGCCAGACGTTGGCATGAAATAAAAAACACGCTTGATCGCAGGCAATGGCCTCCGAAACCGAAAACTGTTCCCGCGCGTCCTTCGAAAAAACCGGCGAAGAAACCGGACAGGCAAAGTCATAGGCCAGATCTCCGGTCGAAAACATTCCATGTGAAACATTCTGATGTTCGTTAAAATACACGAACACATAAGCGCCGATACTTCGGTTTTCACCGTATTTCATCAAAAAGGGCAGGGTGACCTCAAGCACATTACCAACGGGTTCAGGCAGTGCCCATCCCCGGTTGACATCCGGAATCGCAATCCGGGACGCCACCCTGGACGGGTACAGAACCGATACCAGTACCACCAGAAAAACCAGCATCATAGCCGCCACACCCGTGAGTGAAGAGTAATTGACGGTAATCCCTTTCCACAAAGACGTTCCGGAAAACATCACGGCGGTCGTCTGGGCGAGGATATAGCCGAAGACTACGCTGATGACTGCAAACGCCATGGCTTCTGCAACAAACAGAAACGATACATGCGACGGCGCCAGTCCGACCGATGTGTACACGGCGATCTCCCGCTTGCGTTCATACACGCTGCCGACCATGGTATTGAGAACGATCAGGATGGAAATCAGAAGCGGGATGACAATATTGGGCATGCCGCTGTAACTCAATGTATCGCTGACATTATAGACAAAGGTGCCATCCGGCTGCCCTGCAAACAGCGTCAGTCCGAACCGGTCTATCAGCTGCCGGGCCATTTGCGAAATAGACGCGCCCTTATCCGGATAAACCGCCAGAGATTTAAAATTTCCCCCCATGGTCAACAATGTCTGACAGGGAATGATAATGGTTTGATCCGCGGGCAGGTGCTGGTAACGGCTTTGAAACGCACTGACATCCTCGCCGGATTCCATGGCTTCCTGCTCCACCTCGGTCATTTCCATGGACAGTTCGCCCGGGAAGGTAACCGGGGTGAGCGGTTCCCCGTCAAGATCCAGCCACTGATCATACGCATTGTCTGAAAAGGTGCCCACCACCTCAAACGCTTTCCCCCAGAGATACACCCGGACGCCTCCGGGCCCTGCCGGATCGATTCCAAGATATCGGGCCATCCGCTCGGGCAGGAGAATCGCGTTCCGGTCGTGTTCATTGAACCAGCGGCCTCCGGTCAGCATCCGGTCTCTGCCGGCCAGAAGCATTTCCCGGTACGACAGGCCCACCAGTCCCCTGCCCTCAAACACCCGGTCCTGAAACCGGACCGGCACTCTCACCGGCTGGGTTCGGTCCTCATTTTCCATCCAGACCCTTGGCAATGCCACAGCCCTGCCTTCAAAACTATCCGCCAGAATATCCAGAGACTCAACCGGCAGGTCATTCCAACCGACTCGTTTCAACAGCAGCCCATGATACGGTGATTGATTCTGGAATAAAATTCGTGAGTGACGCCGGACAGACTTGACCGACGTAAAGCTCATGATGGTAAAGGTCAGAATAATCAGGGTCATGCAGGTCAGCACCGTCCTGAGGCGTCGTCGACTCAGATTGCTCACCCCGAGAAAGAATGCCGCGGCAAACGCTTTCCAGCGACTGATCTCTTCGGCTCTCATATGCTTTGCCCGGCGCTGAAGCAGCATCATCTCCTGTTCAAACCGGAAAAAAATAATCAGCGTCACGACCAGCGACAGTCCCATGATAAAAAACGCCAGAATAACCACCATCGGACTGTAGGCCAGCTCAAATGCCGGATGGACGTGATATATCACCGCGATCAGAACAAGCAGAATCGCAAAAAACGCGATAATGCGTTTATGAATATCGGCATATGAAAACATCAGCCGCTCCATACTGAATGCAAATGGCACAAACAAAGCAATGTAAAACAGCACCCCCAGCAACACATCTTTCTGGGTGGCATCCACATGATCATAGACCCGGCTGGCCAGGGCCCATGACCGGCGGGCCGAATCAAAAAACCGGTCATATTCCATAGCAGCTAAATACCCGCGGGCGCTGGCTAACGCGGCCTGGCCCTCCTGCTGGATCTGACGGATTTGCTCATCGGCGACCCCATGGCGTTCAAGGTTTTCAATCCGCGGACCCAGCAGCACCCACATGTCCTGCGCCACCATAAACTCGGTCCGGTGAATGCAGGGCCACTCATCGACCCGATAACCGGTGCCCTCCGGTTGACGTTCCGAAGCATGGGTCAGAATCATCTTTTTGGTCAGCATCGTATCAGACAGTGTCATTTTGAGCCGGCTGCCGCTTTCCAGATAAATCGATGAAACAACCGAGGCGCGGGTATCGATCCGGCTGTACCAGTACCGCGCGGGAGGGGCGTCGCGTCGCCCGTCAATGAGCTGAATCTTTGTCAGATATCTGAAACTGCGGGGCTCGAGCAGATTGAACAGAGTGGTCTGTCTGCAGGCAAACATCACCAGATTGGTTTCCATGAACCGACGGCTCATTTTGATGCGATAAGCGTCTTTACCGGTTTGTTTCTTATCGATCGCCCACACGACCGCACCGGTTACCGGATCAAACCGGTATCCCTCGATGATGACCTTGTCCAGCACATGTTTTTTATCAGCAACACCATGCAGATAAAATCTGCCCATCGCATCCACCCGGGCATAATATCTGCCCCGGCCCTGGTAACACATCAGGATGGTACCCGGCGCCGGCTGATCGGCAAACAGCTCACCGTGCCGGATAAAATTGGCCCGCCCGGTCACAGAGGCAAATCCCTGTCTGAGAAGCTTATCCCCCACCCGCACGGGCGACTCGGCCAGCTGTTTCAACAAAGCGCATATCAGCGCGCTTTGCCGGATGCCATTGCGGTCATCGACCTGATCCATCCGGTCATCAGGCGTTCCCCATCGCTGTCTGGCATCATTTACGGTGGCCAGCGTCAAACCCACATACCCGGCCAGCGCGCTGACTTCTCCGCCCATAAAGGGCTTATCCGGGAAAAAACTCTGCCACGGCCGGAGACGGTTTGGACGAAGCGTATCCTGAAACAGATTCCCCGGCATGGTCGTCTGCTGAACCTTTGCGGCCGCCTGAAGCAGCATGTCATTGATAGCGCTGTAGGCCTCGACCCGGTTGATGTCGGATTTTAATGAATAAAGCCAGCCCCGGTTAAACGCACCTGCCCCCGCCCCATGGCTGGAAAGGTGAAGCGATATCACGGCGACCGGCTCACGTTCTACGACCCGTGCCCTGAACTGCCGGGCGCTTTTCAGATGATTCAGCTGGCCTGTGGCATCGGTGATGATCTCCTGATGATCTGCCGCAACCAGAGGAATCAGCCGGCGCATTTCATTTTGTTCTTCATTGGAAAGATCTGAAAATGCCGAGCGCCACCCCATCCGTCTGAGCAGAAGCCTCCGGCGAGCCAGCTGCTGTATAGTTTGCTGGTTCGAGGCATCTGAATTCTGAAGTCGAAGCCGCATGAGCTCCCTTGATATCTCATCGACCTCTGTTTTTATTCGCTCGGATACCGCCCCTGCAAACAGGGCATCTGACCTGGCTTCGGACAGGTTCTCTATCGAAACCCGCTGAAGCGAGATCATCACCGCCCGACTTTTTTCAACCATCGCACTGAGCTGTTTCTGGAGCTCCCGCATATTCCTGGTGGGGGTTGAAATACTCCATATCATTTCACGCATCCCGGCCAGGGTCTGTGCATGACCAGCGGTCGCCACCAACAACACGGCACGACCCGGAGGATTACGCTTCAGGGTGCGGGCCAGATCCAGCAGCGTGGCAATGCTGCAGGCTTCATCCGCGCCCGGCGAACGGCCCGAAACCATGGCGGTACTGTCATAAAAAGCCTCCACGATCATCATCTCGCTGTCCAGCTTCGGATCCGTACCGGGAATGAGGCAATACACATTTTCCGCCTCCACATCCTCCCATCGCATGTTACTGGTCAACCGGATCAGCGGTGAAACCCGGCCGTCGGGAGCCGTTTGAACGTCACCGAACACCTGTTGTATCTGCTCGAGGCTACTCCAGAAACAGGGGAATTCAACTGGCGAAAGTTCGACTTTTTCTTCAAACTGCTCCCGAAATACATTTCCCCTGTCAATATAAATCAATGCCCTGGCGCCGAGGCTGGCCGCATGCAGCCAGTTTTTCCCCGAATCCATCTCCATCAGTATCACGGCGCCTGAAACCGCCTTGCCGTTAAATTCGGCCAGTGATCCGGACCCCACATAAAACAGCGGCCCTTCCATCCCCGGCGGGGGTATGGTTTCCGGGGTAATCACATTGTACCGGAATGCGGCGATCTGTATTTTTTCCCCGCTGCCCGGAACCGATAAAGTGCTGCCGTAATGACGGACTACCGGAGTGGAAAACAACTGGGTCCCGGTCTGATCATACCCGAGACCCGAAAAGGTGTTCCGGATATAGTCAGCAGCTTTGCCGCATCCCGGCGTGCCGGTACTCCGATCCCCCATGGCTGACAGGATGGCAATAGAATTCATGAAGCCGGATTCCGCGATTTCGGCAGCCGCTACGCTGTGAGACGCGCCCTGCAGGATCAAAGCGCACCACACGGCCGCAAGTACCTTTGACAGCGCCCTATGGCTTATGAAATGGCAGACCCGGGTCATTGGCTGGCTCTCATCCTTTTTGCTTCCGTCTTTTACTGCCTATAAATTTATTATCAGAAAAACCCATGATTACGGACCGTCTCCAATCTTCACCGATCCGTTCCGGCAACGCTACCTGCTTTCAACTTCACCGACGGAAATGGACAGCTCATGGCGGCTTTCTATCTTTTCCACCCGGCCATCCCTGATCCATACAACCCGATCCGACACATTGAGCATCTTGATATCGTGGGTGGCGGATATAACGGTCACATGACGTTCCTGACTGAGATGCTTGAGAAGTCTGATGATTTCCTCTCCGGTAGTCAAATCCAGATTTCCTGTGGGTTCATCCGCCAGGATGATGGCCGGATCGTTTGCGAGCGCCCGGGCCACGGCAACACGCTGCTGCTGACCGCCAGAAAGCTCAAACGGTTTATGGCGGAACCGGTCGCCAAGGCCTACCATCTCCAGCAAACGGATTCCTTTCTCAACGGCTGCATCGTTGCTCATACCGGAAAAAATCATGGGTAATGTCACATTCTCTAAGGCCGTCATGACCTGAATCAGATTGAATGTCTGAAAGATGTAGCCGATTTTCCGACATCGGAGCCATGCCAGCTCATATGCGTCCAGTTGCGCGATGTCGACCTCATCGATAAACACTTTGCCGGAAGTCGGTTTATCCAGCCCGCCGATCATGTTGAACAACGTGCTTTTCCCCGATCCGGAAGGTCCCATGATCGAAAGATATTCACCCACGGTGATCTCCAGCGATATACCCTTGAGTGCCTGCAGCTGTGTTTTCCCGAGCCGGAATGTTTTGGTGACGTCATGGACGCGAACAATACGGTGAGCTGTGTTCATGATGAGTTACCCGTCATTTTTTTTCGAAGGGTGTCAGAGATGTAATTCGGATTTTTCCTTATAAAAAATTTAATCTCACGCAAAGGCGCAAAGGACGCAAAGGGTTTGTCTTTATTTACCCGTGATTTGTCTCATACAAGATTTTATTACATTAACAAAAACAACAAGATGGATTATTTGTTTAAAGTCATACCCACATTGCCGCTTCATTCCGAAGGCAACCGGACACAACTCAACTCCAGTAAGAATTTTTTGCGCCTTTGCGCCTTTGCGTGAAAATTATTTTGTCTCGACTTGACTGAATCAAAAATGGCTTTAAATCGTAAAAACAAAATTTCCAATCAATTACTGTTCAACTCGCATGGCTTCCACCGGCCGCATTCTGGACGCCACCACAGCCGGATACAGGACACCCAAAAGACTCAATATAAACCCGATGCCGGTTGCCAGGCACACGGATTGTGCCGCAGATGCCCATGAAAGACTGGCGATGGCTACCGGACCGATTCTGATCCATGCGTTGATCAAAGAAAATCCGCCTCCGACGACAGCGCCCAGCCCGCCTCCGATCAGCCCCTGTATCCCGGCTTCCAGAAGAAACAGCCGGAGGATGAACCGGTCCAGCGCCCCAAGGCATTTCATGGTTCCGATCTCCCGAAACCGTTCGGTAACGGCCATCAACTGGGCATTTACAATCCCGACCATACACACCAGCAGAGAAAGCGCTACCAGCCATCGCTGTTTGGGACTGCTTGCGGCTGAGGTATCCTCCGCCTCAAGATCATATCCCGAACGGACAAGTGCCGGTCTCAACAAGGGATCTCCGGTAGCCAGAAGCCCGCTGGTGATATCGATGTTCACGTTGATAAAACTGAAAAACGAAACAGCCAGCACCAGACTCATCGTTGTGATGGCGGATCTGAAAAACCGGACCCGGATACTTTCAAACGCGATGCTGACCGATGTCTTAAACGGCAGCACCACCAGACGGTTGACGGGAAGTTGTCTATGCCCGGGTTGATTGGAAATCATTTCGGCGCTCCTGGCCCTACAAGCGCTACATACTGATATAACTTATTATATTGCCAATAGACATCATTCATTAAAAAACGATATTGTAATAAAATTAATCTCACGCAAAGGCGCAAAGGCGCAAAGTTTTTGTTTTTTTCATCCATGATTTTTTTCAGACCAGTTTTTTATTTTAACAAGAGCAATAAAATAACTCGCTATCGCGTGGGCTTAGGACCGCTATCGCTTGAGGAGCACTTCGTTTGAGGCAAAAGATAAAAAGCAAGAGGCTTTTATCTGATAACATCCTCAAGGAAGGAAAGCTCCCGGCCCTCAAATTGGACACGATTCCTCGTGCCCCTACACCAGTTTTTCTCTGTGAACTCTGTGTGCTCTGTGGTTAAAAAAAGGTTTCAAACAAAACTCCTTGTCTAAATCATCAAAAGCACCCTCTCCTGTCCTTCAGCAACTTTTTCTGAAAAGGAAAAATTCACCACAGAGCGCACAGAGGACACAGAGAAAGATCGAAAAGTATCCATTTACATGGATCTGGTGATCATTTACCTATTCTCCTTTTGCGTTTTTTGTGACTCTTTGCGGCTATCAATCTTTGCGCCTTTGCGTGAAAATTATTCTGCTCCCGGCTCGAAGTGTGGGCTGACAAGATTTCAGAAGGATATACATAATTTCCCTACGCCAGATCCTTCAGATGCATCGCCAACAGTTCCCGGCGGGTTGAAATAATCCGGCAAAGATGTTTCAGAAAATAAAATGCGGCATTATTCATTCGCTGGTGGTGGATCATGATTCCACAGAATCCGCATGAAATCGCCTGATGAATCTCGCCCAACAGATTTTCCCATCCCTGTTCGGACCGGATTTCTTTTCGTGTGTGAAGATCGACGTTGACCGGAATATCCGGCAACCCATCCGGAGGCGGGCAGCAGCTGCCCCGGCTTCGCGATACGGCATGGTATTCCAGGTCTTTGAGCTGCTGAAGCGTTGTCACATCACAACGGTTCCAGGGGGGCGTAAATGCCGGATAAAAATCCGGTCCCAGGAGGATTTGAAGCCGATACCGCCCTTTTTCAAGATCCGCCGTGATATCCTCCCGGCTCCGGCTGGCGCCGAATTCACTTTTTTTCCCGGCGGGTTCATGGTTGACATGCCGCCAGCCATGCTGGTGCCAGCACCACAGCGCCCTTTCACCTGCCCCGGATTTTCTGAGATCTGCCCACCGGGCGGGCGTAACCCATGCCGGCACAACGGCCAGTGAAAGCGGCAGTTGATGTGCCAGAAACAACGCCATCAACCGGTCAAAGCTGTTGCCCGGAACCGCCACGTCATCGGCCCTGAAAAAAATGGTAACGGGCCGGGCGGATCCGGCCCGGTCAATGGCCGCAGCCACCGTACGTTCAAGCCGGGAAACCATATCCGATGGAAGGTCCAGCCACAGAGAAGATACGCTCACGCCCATGAGATCCTTTCCCGGCCCGATGGATCAGTACCAATCGGATTCATTCGCAGCCGCACCCATCCGGCCGTATGCTCAGCGCCCTCAAGATCAATGTCCACCGGCCCGGGTTTGGGTTGCGAAAGCATCCGGGCCATCTGCCGGGATAAAGACACGGGTTTAAGATCCTGATCCTCAAGCACGTCAATCCATCCATATCGGGCCAGTCGCTCTGCCCGTATCCGCTGTTCCCGGTTTTGAGCAAACGGCAGGAGAAGCGCCGGGGTCCGAGCCGCCAGAACATTCATGCAGGTGTTATACCCGGCCATGCTCACCGAAAGGTCGGCTGCCGCAATCAAAGACAGAAATTCCGGATCAAACCGCCTCACGGCAATCCGGTCATCCGTAAGGGATAGCAGCTTGCGGTAGTCCGCCGCCGGCATGAACGGGCCTGACACCATCTGCAGACGAACCGCCTGCCCGGATTTCATCTCCCTGACTGCGTTTGCTACGGCTTCCAGAAGGCGGCAACCCACCTTTCCGCCGCCGGCACTGACCACCACCAGCGCCTGATCCTCTTCGATGCCAAGCCGGTCTCGGGTCATTGCCCGTGCCGCCGGCGGCGGTTTTGATGCCACAAATCCGGTATAGGCCACCTCAATGGCGATATCATTCATCCGGCAAAATGTTTCATCGAGCGTCAATATCCGTGGATCGGAATGGATCAACAGCGCGTCAAAACTACGATTCAGGCGTTCAGCCACCCGGCGCTCATATTTTTCCGCATTTTCCTTCTCCACGAGAATATCTCTCAGACTGCATACGACCCGACACGGTAAAAGTTTTCCATTTTTGATGCCATCGAGGACCGGTTCCAGTTCAAACCGAAACGCCCGGCGCCCGAACGGATAGAGTTCAATCAGAAACAAATCCGGTGCTTCGTTTAAAAACAGATCATACAGCTGCCGCGATCTTTCCTGTTTGACGCTCTCCAGACTTTTACCGGACTGAACCGGTGACAGATTCTGAAATTGGGTATCCATCATCAGCCCGGCCTGTCGAACCAGCCGCACGTGGGCAGGAAAATCCACCTGAATTCCGGGTCCGCCGCTCACCAGAAGCACCGGTTGAGGCGCCAGTGCCCGGCAGATTTCCAGACTCCTGAAAAAATGGCCGATCCCGAGAACATGCTGACAATAGTAGATAATTTTCATTTATTCCAGTGGTAGCGCATTGATCTGCGCCTTGAATTCGTTGTGTTCATATATGAGCCAGTGCAGATGAAACGGCTGGATCAGTTTTTTCTCCGACGGAAGAAACTGCCTGCCACAGATCCGATACAGCAGGCATTTGATGACGCCTTCATGGGTCACGATGAGAATGCGTCTGCCCCGGTTATCACGGATGATGTCGTTCAGAACCCTCATGCTTCTTTCCCGTGCCTGGTTTCTGGACTCACCGCCCGGAGGGCAAAATCGCCATCCCGATTGTACCTGCCGGCGCAGGAGGTCAGGCGCTTCTTTCTGAATCTGAGCCAGGGTTTTACCTGTCCAGCTTCCCCAATTCTGTTCTCGAAGCCGGTCATCTGCCGCCAGGGGGATCTTCAGGTGTTGATTCATCAATTCTGCGGTTTTCAGCGCTCTTTGGCTGCTGCTCGAGCACATGGCATCCCAGGAAAGCCGGCTCAGCCGCTGGCCCCACGCCCGGGCCAGCTCTTCGCCTTCGGGAGTCAGAAGGACATCCCGGCGACCCTGAATCCGTTTTTCCCGGTTCCATTCCGTCGGGGCATGCCTTACCAGCCCAAACCGGAATGCAGGCGTCGTTTCTTTCATGAATTTTATCCTGACGGACTTTTTTTGACGGGATGACCGGAACAATCCGAATCCATCATCGTTTCACGCAAAGACAATCGGGAAGCCGAAAGGCGATTCAAAATAGCCTCCACCTGCTGATAATTTATGTCCAGATCATGCTCGGTCCGCACGTATTTTTTGGCATTATCTCCCATAATCCGCCGCAGAGCCATATCGGATATCAGCCGTTCCATGGCCTTGACATAGACGTCCATATCAAATACCGGCACCAGAAAGCCGGTCTTTTGATCCTGCACCACCTCCGGGATTCCGCCGTTTAAAAAGGCAACCACCGGAAGCCCGCATGACTGCGCTTCGAGGAACACCATCCCCAGAGATTCGCGAATTCCCGGAAAGGCGAAAATGTCTCCGGCACTGTAAAACCGGTACAGATTATTCCGGTCAATTTTCCCGACAAAACGGACCCTGCCGGGAAGGCAGTCGTCCGCCAGGCGACGGAGCGTTTTTCTTTCCTTCCCGTCTCCGGCGATCACCAGAAAACCGGGCCTCCCGTCTTTGAACAGCGCTGCACATGCCCGGATCACCCAGGCCAGTCCCTGTGATTTGACGCCGGGCCTGAACATGGCCGCTGAAACAATCACCGGGGCATCACCCACATTCCATTGCTGCCGAAGTTCGGCCCTGGCATCGGCGCTGAAGGCAAAACGGTCCGGAAAGATGCCCGGTTTAATGTACGTGAGATCGCCGGGCAATATGATCCGGTTCAGGTTATCCAGATCTTCCCTCCGGTTGGTAAACACATGCGCGGCTGCACGCAGGGCGATGGTGTTGAGTTTAAACCCGGGCCTTGTCCGCCAGTGCCGTTTGCGTCTGGTCGAATATATCCCCTGGAAAACGATATAGAAAATATTCGTCCGGCTGGAAACAAATGGCCCCAACACATCCGGTGCCTTATAATAGGTATGATAGGTCAGCCACAGATCCGGCCTTGCCCGCCGTACATACCGGACCGTCCGGGCCCGGTCCCGCAATACCCGGGGCCACAACCAGAATTTCCAGAAAATCCATCGCATCCGGACCGAAGGTGCCGGCCATATCTGATGCCCCCGCCGCTTTAAAAATGAATACAACCCGCTGGCAATGACCAGATCGCCGGATGGGGTCTGGCAGTCCAGGGGTTTAAAGGGTGTACAGAAACAGATCCGCATATGTTTTGTTTCCGGTTTAACTGGCTGTTGATGAGAATACGTCGGTTGGTTTCACACAAACCGAAAAAAAGCATCTCACGCAAAGGCGCAAAAAAATACATCACGTTTTAATTACCTTTTATAATCCCCGCAGGGAACACCCACGTATCGCCGCCCTGCGGGGGCTTTAGAAATATTGTTTATATCGTTATCCACGGGCTCCCGCCCGTGGCTACGGTGTTCCGCCCTCTGCGAGGGCTCTTTCGCAAAAAAGCCACCCGTTGTTGTCGTTCCATTCCCGCGTTGGGTCTTGATCATAACAACGACCATATTTTCGTGCGTGCAGTCTCAGCCCCAAATCCCTTTTGCGCCTTTGCGCCTTTGCGTGAGACATTTTTTTCAAACCATTCGGTGTGCTCACAAAATCAGGGGGGTCCGGAATTTACAAAGCTCAAAACGCATAGTTGTATATTTTCTGTGCCGGATCAGACTGTAGGATTTTTCCGGATTCCGGGCTGTTCGGAAAGGACACAACCCCTTCCTTCCGATAGATACCGGCCAGCTGCTGGATCAGTTTCCGGTTGTCAAAGTGCTGCTGAACGTTTTCTCCTGCCAACCGAATGATACGCTGTCTCAGAGGGATATCGGTCAGCAGTCGAATCATGGCCTCTGCCAATTGCTCGGGGTTTCCGGGCGGCACCAGCAGCCCGGTCCGTTCATGTTCGATCAGCTCCGGAATGGCTGAAATCCGGGTCGCCACCACCGGAACTCCCATGGCCATGCTTTCCATGAACACGTTGGGAATTCCATCGATGTCACCGTTCGGCGCCGTTTCACAACCCAGGACAAACAGATCGGCCCGTCGATAATGTTTCAGAACCTCATGATGGGGCATCGTTCCGAGCCAGCGGGTGACATGACCGATGTTCTCCTCCCGGATCAGGGACAGAATTTTCTCCCTGTCTTCTCCATCGCCGATCAGGGTGTACTGAACCGGAACATTCAGATCACAGAGCCTTCGAATCGCCTTGATAACAACCGGCAGTCCTTTTTTGGCTGTCAGCCGGGCCACCGTCACGATCTGAAAAGGCGGGGCCGGGGCCATAGGCGTATCGATGGATTTATGAGGCATCTGACTCGCGAACAACTCCAGATCAATGCCGTGATAAACGCGATAGACCGGGGCTGCTGAATCCGGCAACAGCCCCTGAAGGTAATGTTTATTGTATTCTGTGCAGGTCACCACGAAACGGGCCATCTGCATCTTTTCCGCCAGTTGCCTCGGATCAGAGGTATAGATGTCTTTGGCATGGGCCGTAAAGCTGAATCCCAGACCGCTGAGGAGGCTCGCATACAGGGCGACCGATGTCGGAGAATGGGCAAAATGGGCATGCAGGTGAGTGACACCGCTTTGCGGCAGCAACCGGTGAACCAGGTATCCGGCCTGAAGCAAATGCTTCACGGTGGCCAGTTTCCGGGTTCTGCGAAACCGGCGCCATGCCAACCGCATCGCACGCAAATACAGCCGGGGGATTTGTCCTGCCAGCAATCCATTGTGATAAAGCAACCGGGGCAACGGCCTTAAAAGGGTTTCCGGCAGATAATCCACCGCTGCACGGATCTGCCTGACGCTGTCATGGCAAAAAGGCTCCCGCGGCTGACGCATGGAAAACAGCCGGATTAAAAATCCCAGGCGCTCCAGCAGCAATATTTCATTGGAGATGAACGTTTCGGAAATTCTCGGATATCCTTTGAGGATCATCCCCAGAACCGGTTTTTGAATTTTGTCCATTATGAAATGTTTTAAACCTTTCTATCCGCTTTTTCATGGTATCCAGCCCTGTCAGACGAAACCGGGAGATGGCCTCAAGCCTGGGCCCGGGAGATTCGAGCATCTCGATGATTTGTCTGCCAAGCGCTTCGGGCGAAAGCGCATTCCACGGAATATAATCCGCCAGCTGGTGCTGTTTGAACACCCGGGCCCGAATCAACTGCTCTTTTCTGGGGGTGTCCCGGGGGATCACGAGCGCCAGGGTTTTCTGTGCGAGAATCTCACAAAGCGTATTGTACCCTCCCATCGTTACCACCAGATCCGCTGCCGCCAGTATTTCCTCCATCTTCCTGAAAAACCGGCAGCTGATCACCCCAAGCCGCCTGGCCCGTTCAAAAACCATCTTTCGTTCCTGTTCGGGCATAAAGGGGCCCGTGATCAGTACGCTCTGAAAGGAAACTTTGCCGGATGCCCGTTCCAGCATCGTCAGGTAGGCATCCATCACCGGATATCCGTCGCCGCCCCCCCCGGTGGTGACCACTACCAGTTTTTCGCCATTTTTGAACGCATAGGTCTTTTTCATCTTTCGGGACGCATCCTGATCCGTAATCTTTCGGGGAATATATCCGGTAAAGCAGCTGTGCCGTGCCACGGATTCGGGAATCGCGTATTCCCGGATCGAATCATAAAAATGTTGAAGCCCGTAAATCCAGACTTCACTGTAAAGGCTGTCGAGCACCTCATAGATGCCTTTGCGCGTCCAGTCGTTTCGAACGGTTTTGGCATCGTCCATAATATCCCGAAGACCCAGCACCGTCCGGGCCCTCGGCAGATTCCGGCGCATCCATTCGAGCGTTGGCAGAACCTCCTTTTTCAGACCGAGCGGTTCCTTGTCCACGATAAACAGATTCGGCTGGAAGCTTTTCGCCGTCGCCTTGATGATGCTGCTGCGAATATTGAGGGCATGTTCCGAATTGATTTTGATGGAAAGCGGCAGATACTCTTCATTGGTCTTTTTAATCATTCCCGGAATTCTGACAAAATCCACATGATCCGGAAACGCAAACCTGCCGGCAATGGGGGAGCCCGTCAAAATAAGGATATTTGTCGACGGCCCCCGCAGATGGGAAGCAATGGCCATGGTTCTGCGGATGTGGCCAAGGCCGTAGGTGTCATGGGAGTACATTAAAATATTGTAGGTGGAATTTCGGCCCATCGATGGTTCCGATCGCTGAGGCAAATACCGTAAAAACCGGGACAAAACCTGCTGAACAAGGGTTCTTCCCATCTTCAGAATTCAACTGACGCATCGTGAAATGCAGAAAATAAACTTTTGAAGCAAGTGAGGTTTGAAGCCAACCATCTTATGTGAACGGCGATGAGCGTTATGACACCATCATACTTTCGGAAACTGTATCGACCTGAAAATCATCAGGTAAGACAACTGCTGAAATACATATGAAAGGCAATACGGACATACGGTAATTGAAAAGCTTGACCGTTGCATCTGATTTTTTGCTGGAGTAGTATATAACTAAAGCTATGCGATTTTCAGTAAAAGATCAAGATGCTTTTCCTGTTTCGTTCCTGAGATATCTGTTTATCCTGTATTAATATCAACGGTACCCAACCGTATGGCGATCCCTCAGGACCTCGACGAGGCCCTGATTTAATTTTTTTTCTGCTTCCTCACGATACGATTCAATACGGATGATCCCATGCATATAACACGGACTGATTTTCCAACCGATTATCATTCATGCCCCCTCAAACGGCTTGAAACTTTTTTTCACCTGATCGATTCCGGGCATATCTTCAACAGCGTCAGCCCGGATTCCTTTCATCAGCTTCGGGCCGCTGTCGCAGATGCCCTCGTTCAGTCCCTGGTCTGGCATCGCCCGACGCTGGAGACATCCAGGGGACTTTTATGGCCCTATGAATCATTACGCGAACGAGCACCTTTTTTCGAGCAGCAGGCAGAATCCAAAAGCCCCTTTATCCGAAACCAGGCCAAACTATTTCTGACACTTCTTCCGTTTCCCGGCCAGTGGCACCGAATCATCACCGCAGAAAACGAGCTGATAAAAAACCCTGAATTTCAGGCATTTATATCCACAGAGCAGCACAATATTGAAGCAAAAATCCGGCAAAAACACCAGAAGCGGTTTAAACTCCGCCATTTCTGCCAGATCTTGAAAAAGCCCCGACTTCCACATGAAAAGGGTATTCTGCGAATTTTTTCACTCCCCTATCTTTTCACCGACCAAAATTTTCTCAAGCAGCTGTGCCGATATTATTTTTTATATATTGAGCCTCCGATGGGTATCGTCTTTCGCCATGCATGGTGGAGACATTTTACAGCGCAAAGCGATCCATGCCTTTTTGGCGCGGGATCCGATGAAGACGCGCGGTTTCTTGAGAGCCAGGAAAACGTTCTGACCACCCGTCTGGCACACGGCGATTTTCTGGAAAACGACATCTGCCCTGCGGCCGGCGGCGGTGAAAAAAAATTTGATATCGTATTCAATGCCACATTTGACGATCTCCCGAGAAAACGCCATCTGCTGATGCTTTCCCTGCTCAAGCATCCGCTATTGAACGCTGCGTCGGCACTTTTTATCGGGCGGGGAGAGCCTGCCGCGGTTGACCTCTTCAGGGAAAAGGTCCGCCAGGAAGGGCTTGAAGGCCGTATCACCGTTTTGGACAACCTTCGCCGGCAGGATGTGACCGCATATCTCACCCGGTGCCGCATGGGGGTTCATCTGTCCCTGTATGAAAACGCGTGCAGATGCATTTATGAATTTTTCAGAGCGGATCTTCCCTGTGTGATTTCCTCGTCAATGGCAGGAATAAACCTGAAAATCTTTACCCCGCAGACCGGTCTGGCCGTAACCGACAAAAACCTGCCCGAAGCCATCGGTTATGTCCTTTGCCACCCGGATCAGTTTTCCCCCCGGAATTGGTTTATGACCCGTTCGGGAACCCGAAACTCCACTTACCGTTTAAACCGACAGTTGAAAACCATTTATACTGATTTCGGTTATCGATGGACAGAAGATATCGTCGCCCTTGGAAGCAGTGGCGCCAACCGCTATATTCATCCATCGGATTACCGGCGGTTCGGCGAGCAGTTCAAACAGCTTCATGATTTGTTTTCAGCGCACTGCCCGCTGTCTGTCCTGATAAATCCGGACTGAATTAAAAAATTGCCGGCAGCGTGTTCTGGAAAAGCGCTTGACTAATTGTTCATTTTTAGCAAAACTGCGAACTTAACGCCCTTGCGGGCGGACTTCTGAACGCTATCGCTTGAGGACCACTTCGTTTGAGGCAAAAGACAAGAAGCTGATAAAATGAAAGAAAAAATAAAAACGCCGATCCTATTGAACAAACAAGCGGATGTTCCCCCAATACAGTTTCATATCAAAGGACGATACCATGGAATTTGAACCGGTCATCGGGCTTGAAATTCATGCCCAGCTAAAAACAAAAACCAAAATTTTCTGTAGTTGCTCGACCCGATTCGGGGCACCTCCCAACACCCATACCTGCCCGGTTTGTCTGGGAATGCCGGGTGTGCTTCCTGTGCTGAACAAAAAAGTGGTTGAATTTACCATGCGCATGGCCCTGGCAACGAACTGTACCATCGCCCATGAAAGCCGGTTTGCACGAAAAAATTATTTTTATCCGGACCTTCCCAAGGGCTACCAGATTTCCCAGTACGAACTGCCTTTAGCCGAATCCGGCCATATGGATATTGAAATCGATGGACAATCCAAACGGATCGGTATCACCCGAATTCACATGGAAGAAGACGCGGGCAAACTGACCCATGACCCGGTCCGCCCGTACAGCCTGGTGGATCTGAACCGGACCGGAGTCCCGCTGATGGAAATTGTCAGCGAACCGGATATCCGCTCGCCTGAAGAGGCCGGAATTTATCTGCACCACATGCGCGCCATTGTCCGGTATCTGGATATCAGCGACGGCAATCTGGAGGAAGGCAGCTTCCGGTGCGATGCCAATATTTCCGTACGCCCCAAAGGACAGGCTGAATTCGGCACCCGGGCGGAAATTAAAAACCTGAACTCCTTTAAAGCCGTTGAAAATGCGCTTGCGTATGAAATCGACCGTCAGATTGACCTGATTGAAAATGGCGGAAAGGTGGTGCAGGAAACCCGGCTCTGGGATCCGGATAAAGGCAAAACCATCTCCATGAGAAGTAAGGAGGAAGCCCACGATTACCGGTATTTTCCGGACCCGGATCTGTTGCCCCTGACCATCGATGATGCCTGGATCGAAAAAATTAAACAAACGATTCCGGAGCTTCCCGACAAGAAAAAAAAGCGGTTCATGTCCGAATACGATCTGCCGGTCACTGACGCTGAAATTCTGACCGAAAATCGTGCGATGGCCGAGTATTTTGAAAATTGCGTACGATCCTTCAATCAGCCCAGACAGGTCTGCAACTGGATCATGGGCTCCCTGCTGGCACTGCTCAACGCTGAAGGAAAACCCATCGACGAATCCCCCATATCGGCTGAACATCTGGCCCGGCTGCTTCAGCTCATCGATCAAGGGGTCATCAGCGGGAAAATCGCCAAAACCGTGTTTGACGAGATGGCACAAACCGGAAAAGAACCGGGGGCCATTGTCAAAGAAAAAGGACTGGTTCAGGTCTCTGACACATCGGCTATTGAAACGGCGGTTGAAAAGGTGCTTGGCGCCCATCCGGACGAAGTCCAGAAATACCGGAACGGCCAGACCCGACTGATAGGATTTTTCGTTGGCCAGGTCATGAAGGAGACCCGGGGAAAGGCCAACCCGAAGATGGTCAATGAGGTATTGGCGGAAAAACTCGGAGAACCAGAGGACAGGGGTCAGGGGTCAGGGGTCAGAGGACTGAGGACTGAGGACTGAGGACTGAGGACTGAGGACTGAGGACTGAGGACTGAGGACTGAGGACTGAGGACTGAGGACTGAGGACTGAGGACTGAGGACTGAGGACAAAAAAGCCGGAAGCGGTAACCGCTTCCGGCTTTTTTTTATGCTATATCATCAGCTTTTGACTCAGATAAAAAATCATCAAGTCTTAGAAACTGAGGGACAGTCTTGAACCGATTTCGTACGGATCTGCGTCATCTGCGCCTTTGTAGGTGGCATCTCCGGCAAACAGGTAAGCGCCGACCAGATCCAGATTCAGGTTATCCATCAATTTTACGGTGGCAACCAAGTCAAATTCCGTTCCCAGGTCTGTATCGCCGGCGGCATTATCTTCTGCCAACTCAGCATACCACAGGTCAGCTTTCAGCGTGACATTGTCCATGGCTTTGAAGGAAGCGCCCAGGTTGTAGGCAATCAGGTTGGAAACTGTATCGCCGCAAGAACCCGCGGAAGCCTGATTATCCAGGATGCCAAGGCCCATGATTTCAGCCCAGTAGTAGGACTGGCCTGCGGGTACAAAGAAGGCCTCTTGATCAGTTGAAGTTGAAGTGAGATCCTGGCCGGATGCATAGAATATCTGACCATGAAGGTTCATTGCGTCCAGGTCGTAACCTGCACCGACTGTAAAAACGTAGGCGGAGACATCATCAGAATTTCCGGTGGCGATCACGTCTGCACTGCCGGTTTCATAAATACCGGTAAACCAAACAGAGGCTGCATCAAATTTGGCGTCAAAATCAACACCCAGGTAATACAGATCCACTGTATCGTATCCAGCCATTCCACCTGCTGCCCAGGAATTCGCATCGCCTGATTTTACATACAGAACGTAAGGTGTGATGGTCATGGCATCGCTCAGGTTAAAAGACGGAGCCACTGCGTAATAATCCACATCAGCGGTATCGACTGTGCCGCCTTCATAGGCTTTCATCCAGATAAAGGGAATCTGGAAGCCGTCACCTTTGTAGGTCACAACGGCGCCGGAAAAATCATCGTCAAATATAATACCGCGGGCCAGAACCCTTCCCTGGATACCGACTTTGAAATTCATATCGGCATAATTGAAATCTGCGTAGGAATTTTTGACAACCAGCGTGTTGCCATCAGCTCCGATATCACCGCCAACGGTATCACCCCATACGGAATTGAATTCGAACTTGTTGACGAACTTCAGATTGTCGTTGATTTTTGCCGTGTAGTAGATCCGGGACCGGGTATCCACGCGGGTCACATCTTGAGTCGATGCAACATCTTCACCGTCAAAATTTTTCTGCATGAACGCCCGTGTACGCCAGTAACCGCCAAACTCATTTTCCAGTGCTGAAGCCGGTACGGTAAACGCAACGACCAGCAGTGCTGCTAATGCAAAAACTGCTAATTTTTTCATCTTGTCTGTCTCCTTAATGGATGATCACTTTTAAAAAACCTAATACCTGACCTATGTAACAACCTAATACCTAACCTAATTGTAACCTAATAAAAACATAATACCTAACTGATTTTGATTGATTTTTCTGCGGGAGTCACCCACCTCCTTTCGTTCCGAATTGAAAAAACGAAATCTCAAAATCAAGCCTATACTATATAAACGTATGTCACAGTTAGCAATACTATTATTCAATGTCAATGTTTTTTTATTATCCGGAATGCCCCCCGCGGTTGAGGTTGAACCGCGTTTATCTTCCCGAGAAAAGATACCATATGTCGCAATTTGCAAGCCATTTAATACCATATATTGTTTATTCTGTCTTCCCGTACCTGCGATCCGGTCGTCAAACAAACCGATTTCTCCGCAGGTCTGTTAAAATTTCTTTAAAAATATATTTCTTCATGCTAAAAGAATTCAATTTAACGCCTTAAAATTGTTCAAATGTTGCAGGATGAATTTAATGTCGGATTATTGCGCGAAGCGCTGTCAAATCTTCGACCATGGCATTTCTGACCCGACCCGGAGAGCTTCCTGACCGCAAACCGCTATGATGTCTCATTGACAGCCTGTTTAAAGCCCGGCACCCCATAAATTATTCGATAGATTCGCCGGCTATTGAACCTTCATTTGGATGATCCCGCACATGAATCATACTATTTTTTAAGAGAGAGGATTGTTTTGAAAACTAAACTATTTACCGCCTTAAAATCAGTCATCGGATTACTTCTGATCATGTTGCTCACCAGCAGCTCAGCATTTTCAGCAGGCCCTTCACGCATCCTCATACTGCCATTCGATGTTTTTTCCGAAAAGGACCTTTCATTTCTGAAAAACGGCGTCAATGCCATGCTGTCCACCCGGCTATCAACAGATAAAAGTATCGTCCTGCCACACTCCGAATCGATCCAAAAGGCCGTCGAACAGCTGCCACAGCCCCTTACGGTTCAGGCAGCTGCAGATTTTGGTGCCAGATTTAAGGTTGACTACGTGGTATCCGGGACACTGACGGTGTTCGGTGACAGCATCAGCACCGATGCCCGATGCATCTCCACCACCCGGCAGCAATCCCTGGTTACCTTCAATCAGGCCGGAAAAAGCACGGATGAGGTCATTTCCCATATCGACCAGTTCTCCAGCCAAATCCGAAAAAACGTATTGGGCATCCGTGAATCCACCGCAGCGGTTGCTTCTTCACCCGCAAATCCGGCCACAACGCCGCAAACTGATTACCGAACCCATCCGGACAAGCTTTGGTCGGCAAACAACCCGCTCACCGACGAATCCTCCTACGATGAATCTTCTCCAACGACCCGGAGCCTGGGCGGCATCTGGAAAAGCCATAAATTCAACACCCGGATCCGAAGCATGTCCGTTGCCGATGTCGACGGCGACGGAAACAACGAAACCGTTTTTATCGATCAGCATACGGTCTTTATATATCGGTTGTTGAACCGCACCCTTGAAAAGGTTGCCGAAATACCCGGTGGAAATTTTGAAACATATCTCAGCGTGGATGCCGCCGATATCAATCATAACGGAAAAGCGGAAATTTTTGTCACCAACCTGATCGAAAAAAGCCAGCGACTCAAGTCATTCGTCCTGGAATGGGACGGAACCGCCTTCCGGACGATTTCCGATTCAAAAAACCGCTACTATCGGATTCTGGATACCGATGGAGACGGAAAGCGGCTGATCGCCCAGAAAAAAGGGATGAAAGAACTATTTGTATCCGGTGTCAACCAACTGGTATGGCTCAACGACGACTATGTTGACGCCGATCAATATCCACTCCCGAAAGGAATCAACGTATACGGATTTACCGTCGGAGACGTTCTCAACACCGGGCAGCCGGTTTTTGCCGCGTTTACAGACAGCGGTATCATCCGTTTGCTGGAGAACAATGGAACCGAGGAATGGGCCAGCAGCGAATCCTATGGCGGAAACCCTGTCTTCCTGCAGTTCGATTCGGATGTGTATTCGGAAAAGGGCCCGAACAAAGAAAAAGGCCATTACTATCTGCCCCAGAGGATCCATATTTCGGATATTGATAACGACGGAAAACGGGAATTAATCCTGATAAAAAATAAGGACGCTGTCGGGAAGCTGTTTTCCCGGTTCCGGAGTTATACCAGCGGCCATATCCAGTGCCTTTCCTGGAACACTCTCGGAATGGTGCCCAAATGGAAAACCCCCACCCTCTCCGGTTATATCAGTGATTATGCCATTGCTGATGTCGACAATGACGGGCAGAACGAACTGGTATATACAGCGGTAGCCAAAACATCTGCACTGGGATTAGGAGAGGAGAAAAGCTTTGTAGTGTCACAGGAACTTAATTTTCAACAAAACTAACCCGAAGATAAAGGTAGCAGATGATGAAAAAAATAATTTTTACGCTGGTGTTATTGTTTTCTGTATCTATCTGTTATGGCGGCAATGTGGACACCTGCGGCATCGGTTCCAAAGCCACTGCTCTGGGTGGAGCCTTTTCTGCCTATGCTGACGACCCCTTTGCCGCGTACTACAATCCGGCGGGCCTGAGCCAGATCGACCATATTATGATTTCCGGCGGCGTCCAGATGCTGGACCCCAGTTTGAATATTTATGACTACCAGATATCCGGCGTCGCCGGCTCCACCGACATATCGGACACATCGGACAATCTGTTCGTCCCTCATTTTGGGGTGGCGTACCCGATTTCAGACAAAATCGTTGCCGGATTGGCCGTTTATGTTCCCTATGGACTGGATATTCAATGGGACGGCAATGCGGCTGCGAATCCGGCTGCCTACGACTGCACCCGTTCCTACTATTTCAGGGAAGTGGTGACGCCTTCTTTTTCCTACAAATTCAACGATAAATTTGCTGTCGGCCTGGGAATCTCTCTTGGAAAATCCGAAACCGGCGTGGAAAGAAACAGTTATGCCGCAAACAAATTATACGGACGGGATGTCAAAACTGAAACCGAATTAAAGGATGATTTCAACTATTCCTATAATATCGGCGCCATGTTTAAACCGATTGAAACCGTCACCTTAGGCCTTACCTACCGAAGCCGGACCGACACGGATTTTGAAGGGAATCTGACGGTTACCGGATTGACGGCTGCCCCTGTGGCACTTGATGCAGAAACATCGATCGATCACCCGGAGCAGATTCAGGCCGGCATCCGCTATCAGCCGCATGAAAAGCTGTCGCTTGAGTTCGATTACGTATGGACCAACTGGAGCCTGATCGACCGTTATATCGTGAATCTGACCCCGGGCCCGACGGCCATGGCTTTGCTGGGAAAACAGCGCGAAACCTTTGAGCGGCAATGGAACGACACCACCCAGATTCGATTCGGAGTGGAATGGGCCGTTAACCGCCTGCTGGTGCTTCGCGCCGGCTATTTTTATGATCCATCCCCCATTGAGGACAACACCTTTGATATACAATGGCCCGATGCAGACAAAAAAACCTATTCCGCCGGATTGGGCCTCAACTTTGACAGATGGTCCATCGACGCAGTCTTTCAATATGCGATGGTTGAATCCGAACGCCAGATCGGCGGAGAAAGTGAGACGCTGAACGACGCCTATACGGTGGTATCCACTCCGGATATTTCCATGAGTGCCGACGGCAACATATGGGGAATCGGCCTGACGTTTAATTACAGTATATAATTTGTTATTTATTTCTGATCTTAACCGCCCGTTCGCTAACGCTCACTCGAGACGCAGAGGGAAAAAATGTCTTTTTGCTCTGCGTCCTCTGCGCCTCAAGCGAAGCGGGCGGTATAATTTTTCCCTCAAGCCCTGCAAGGGCGCCCCTCAAGGTCCGAAGGACCGATCCTCAAGCGAAGCGCTCCTCAAGCCCTGAAGGGGCGGTCATCATCACACAATCCGTCTAAACAGTTTTTCCACAGATGTAAGACTCCACGTAATCCAGGTAGGCCGCCCATGAGGACAGAAGGAGGGTTGTTCGCACAGATCCAGCTGCTTGAGCAGATGCTTCATCTGCTCCCGGGCCAATGGCTGATTGGCCTTCATCGCCCCGTGGCAGGCCATCAGGATCAGGTAGTCGTCCAGCGCCATGGACTTGTCCGATTCGGGGCCGGTTGAAAAACCGAGCGCTGCCGCCTTTTCGACCATCTCACGGATCAGGGGAATGACCGGCTTGCCGGAGAGCAGTGCCGGGACAGATTTGACCGCAAAGGTGGCCCCGCCAAACGGCTCTATTTCCAGGCCGTATGTTTTCAGGTCCGGAATCATCTGCGTCAGCATGTCAGCCTCGACATACCCCAGATCCAGGGTCTCCGGAATGAGAAGGGATTGAACCGAAACCGGGGATTGTACGGAGCGGTTTTTGAGCTGCTCGAACAGGATGCGTTCATGAGCGGCATGCTGGTCCACGAGAAACAGCGTATCGGATGATTCACAAATAATATAGGTATGATGGTATTGACCGATAACAGCCAAATCGGAAAATTTTCCGGGACGCCACAACCCCTGCTGCTCCCTGACTGGCAAAGTGTCCGTGTGATGTCCCCGTTTTTCCTGAACACCCGCGGTGTCTGCAGGCCGCTGTCTTACTTGGGAGGACTGCGCAAAGGCAGTCGGTTGAACTGTGTCATAACCCGCAGCTGGTTCTGAAATTTGAATGCTATCGACCGGCTCGGCATCCGGCGTAATCTCGATCCGAATTTCAGACAAATCATCAACTGGCGTATCCGGTGAAGCGAAAGGCAAGGGGTCTGATGAAATGCCCGGCGCCGTAACGGTCGTATCATCCAGCGAGCCAATCGGAGTGCCCGCAGGCAGGGCATCAACAGCTGCACCCGGAGTATCCGATGCGGCATCCGGTATTTCCTTTACAGAAGTCCACGAGGGCCGATCCGTAACATCCAGCGTTTTTTTAACGCTTTCGGCGATACAGTCAAACACGTGCCGGGAATCGGCAAACCGGATCTGGTGCTTGGTGGGGTGAACATTGACGTCCACCCGGTCAAAGGCAACCGTGACAAACACGGCAGCTGCCGGGAACTGCCCTTTCATGAGCCGACCCGCGTATCCGTTGAACAGGGCATGCTGAATCGCCCGGTCCCGGACAAAGCGTCCGTTGACATAAACGTAAATACCGCGGGAGGTGCTGCGCCGGACATGCGGAGCGGTCACCCATCCGTCGACGGTAACCAGAGGATCGGTGAATTTGATCCGGTGAAGATTGCCCCTCAGCTCCTTGCCCAGGATATCGACCACCCTCAGAATCGGATCGGATACAGCCCCAAAGGTCTTTACGATGCGTCCGTTATGGGACAGCCGGAACTGAACATTCGGCCATGCCATGGCGATGCAGCAGACCGTATCAATAATATGGCCCATCTCCGTGCCGACGGCTTTCAAAAATTTTCGCCTGGCCGGTATATTATAAAACAGCTGCCGGACACTGATCAGGGTACCGACCGGCGATCCGGCTTCAGAAACCCGTTTGACCTGACCGCCATCCACCTGAACTTCGACCCCGGTTTGAGAATCCCGGTCCCGGGTGGACAGGGTAAACCGGGATACCGATGCAATACTGGGAATTGCCTCTCCCCTGAAGCCGAGGGTCGAAATGCCGAACAGGTCCTCATTGCGATAAATCTTGCTGGTGGCATATCGTTCCAGGCAAAGCAGGCCATCATCATAATTCATTCCCGTGCCGTTATCCGAAACCCGGATAAGAGACCGGCCACCGTTTTGCACTTCGATCATGATCCGGCTGCTGCCGGCATCCAGCGAATTTTCAACCAGCTCCTTGACAACCGAAGCCGGCCGCTCGACCACTTCACCGGCGGCAATCTGGTTGGAAAGGGTTTCAGGAAGAATTTTTATACGTGACACAAGTTAACATCCCCCAACCGGTTTTACGCTTTTTCTTCGGTAATCAACCGGGCCAGAAACGCTCCATCTTTCGGAGACAAATTAAATTTGACACTGGCCTCATCGATCAGTTTCTGAAGGGATATTCTGCGCTGATCTTTTCTCATCTCAGATATCCACTTGACGGCCTTTCGCAGATCCTCACCCTCGGGCTGTATACTCATCATGACTCTCCCTGTTAAAGATTCATATCATTTCATCGTGTTGAACGTTTACAGCGACGGCTTCCGGGTATGCCAGTCGGTTGCCTGCTCAAAATTATACGCTACATTCAGCAGAACCGCTTCATTAAAATGCTGGCCCATCAGCTGAAGCCCTATGGGCATACCGTCAGCTGAAAACCCGCACGGGATGGACATGCCGGGTATTCCGGCCATATTGGCCGACAGCGTGAAAATATCCGACAGATACATGGTCAGCGGATCGTCTGCCTTTTCACCGATCCTGAACGCCGGGGTCGGCGTCACCGGTGACAGAATCACATCACAGGACTCAAAGGCGGTCGTAAAATCCTGCATGATCAGCGTACGGACCTGGGATGCCTTTTTATAATAGGCGTCATAATACCCGGAGGAAAGCGCGTAGGTTCCCAGAATAATCCGCCTCTGAACCTCGGTGCCGAATCCTTTTGACCGGGTCCGGTGATACATTTCGATGAGACTGTCGGCATCGGCATCCCTGAATCCGTAGCGGACGCCGTCATACCGGGCCAGATTTGAACTGGCCTCCGATGGGGCGATGACATAATAGGCGGCCACGGCATATGTTGTATGAGGAAGCGATACCCGGACGCATTCGGCCCCGAGCTGCTCCATGACGTCAATGGCCTGCCCTACGGCGCGGGTTACGTCCGGATCGATCCCTTCCCGATTATGATATTCTTCAGAAATTCCGATCCGGACCCCCTTGAGCCCCGTTTCTGAAAGCGCCGCGTAATCGGGCACCTGCCTCGGGACGGAGGTTGAATCCGACGGATCATAGCCGCAAATGCCATTCATCAGGATGGCGCAATCGGTGACATCTTTTGCCAGAGGCCCGATCTGATCCAGCGATGACGCAAAGGCCACCAGACCATATCGGGATACCCGGCCGTACGTAGGCTTCATTCCAACAACGCCGCAATGGGAAGCCGGCTGGCGGATCGATCCGCCGGTATCCGAACCCAGAGATCCAAGACACATGTCCGCAGCCACTGCAGCAGCGGACCCGCCGCTGGAGCCGCCGGGGATCCGTTTCAGGTCCCATGGATTTTTGGTAACTTTGATGGCTGAATTTTCCGTAGATGATCCCATGGCAAATTCATCCATATTCACCTTTCCGACCATCACAGCGCCGGCCTGCTTCAGTTTAAGGATCACCGAGGCATCATAGGGCGGGATAAAATTTTCCAGAATTCTGGATGCGCAGGTGGTCCGGACCCCTTTTGTACAAATCAGGTCTTTAATGGCCAGCGGGATACCGGTGAGCGGCGTGATACGCCCCGCAGCAATGGCGGCATCCGCCTGAGCGGCCTGCGTCATGGCCAGCTCCCCTGATACGGTGATGTAAGCCGCCACATCCGGCTCGATCTGATCTATACGGTCCAGCACCGCCCGGGTCAGCTGCCGGGAGGTGATCTGGCCGGTCCGCAACAGATCATGCGCCTGATGTATCGTCAGTTCATAAAGTTTCATGTATCGTGCTCCTTATCCGATCACTTTCGGCACCTGAAAATTTCCGTCTTCCTGCCCGGGTGCGTTACTCATGGCGGCATCCCTGTCGATAGAAGATTTCACTATATCATCCCGAAACGCATTGGTCAGGGATATGGCATGCGTCGTCGGGGCCACTCCCCGGGTATCCACCTGATTGAGCGTATCGACATATTCCAGTACCTGTCCGATTTGACTGGCAAATTTATCAACCGATGCGGGATCGATTTCCAGCCTGGCCAGACTGGCCACATGCAATACCTCTTGTTGTGTAATTTTCATGCTGTTCTCCATGCGGTAAACCTGATTACCGCTTCTCATACAGTTCTGTTTGCTGCTCCGGTTATCGGCTGACTGTCCGTTCGAACGGACACGGGGGGTTATGATGCATTGCGGTTACGGATCAGCATCGGTTTAAATTTTTCATTTTTCAAACGCTGCATCGTTTGCGCTGCCTCATCCCTTGTTTTAAAACTGCCGATTCTGACGCGAAACCATATCCCCTTGCCAGGAATATTTCCCTCGGTACGGCATGCCGGATATCCTTTCTTTCTAAGCGAACTGACCAGCGCGTCGCACATGCTGCCGTCTTTCATTGAGGCGACCTGAATAACATATTCGCCTTTGCGAGACTCCTTTTCCGGTGATATGACGGGTTTATCGACTTCGGCTGCCAAAACGAGCTTGGATATTTCAGCACGCTTTTCCGATTTTTTCAACACAGCTGTTTTATGAGGGATGGCTCCGATATGAACGGCCCCGGAATCGACAGGCATCTCAACGGATTCAGCATCATCGGTTACTTTCAGCGCCTCATAAAATTCAAGCTCATTTTTACCGGACATATCTTCCGGAATAATTTTAAACCGGTTCTGTTGTTTTTGATCTACCGTTTTTTTGAGAGCCGCCAGTTCATGATGAATCTTTTCGATATCAAATTTTATCGGAGCCGTTTCCCGGCCCACCAGAACACCGAGAATAAACATCCATCCCGATATAAGGACGATAGGGCCATATCGGCGAAGTACAGCGCCAGTGGCACAGCCCAAAAGCATCTTTTCCGGTTTTGCTGACAATTTTAACGGCTGTGTTTTTTTTCCCATACACTCAACGCCCCTGACATGGCCAGTTTCCATGGTCCTGTCTGATGAAACCCAGGACAATCAACCCATCCCCGCCCGGGGATTCATTCCGGATGCAGTACATTCTTACCCCCGGCGCCGGGGTTACATCTTCTCCGGCGCAGAAACACCCAGCAGCGTAAGACCGTTCCGGATCACTTCCTTTATTGCCTGAATCATGTAAAGCCTGCCGAGGGTCAGCTCAGGCGTATCGGTCAGGACCCTGTGGTGGCTGTAATAGGAATGAAACGCCGCGGCCAGCTCCATCAGATAATAGGTAATCCGGTGAGGCTCCATCAGGGTTGCGCTTTTTTCAACGATCTCCGGATACCGGCTCAGAAATTTGATCAACTGAATTTCCTCGGGCTCTTGAAGCATGGCGATGGCCGGATCGTTCCATTCGATACGCGCAATTCCGTTTTCGATGCCCTTTCGAATAATACTGGATATTCTGGCATGAACATACTGAACATAATAGACCGGGTTCTCATTGGTTTTTTTCTTCGCCAGTTCCAGATCAAAATCCAGGGGACTCTCATAATGACGGGTCAGAAAAATAAACCGTGCAGCATCCGAACCCACCTCGTTAATCACATCTTTTAACGTAACAAATTCTCCGGCGCGGGTCGACATGGCAACCGGCTCTCCGGCTCTCAGCAGATTGACCAGATGAACCAGAATCACGTCAAACTGATCCTGTCTATACCCGGACGCTACGACAGATGCCGCCATTCTCGGAATATAGCCGTGATGGTCAGCACCCCAGACATCGATCACCCGGTCAAAACCACGCCGATATTTATCCTGATGATAGGCGATATCTGAAGCAAAATAGGTCGTCTCCCCGTTTCCCCTGACCACGACCCGATCCTTCTCATCCCCGTAATCGGATGTTTTGAACCACTGGGCACCATCTTTCTGATAAATAATACCGCGGCGTTGAAACTCATCGAGTACGGCTTCCACCCTGCCCGATTCAAAAAGTTTCTGCTCGCTGAACCAGCAGTCAAACGTAATGCCGAACGTTTTCAGGTCATCTTTGATCCCCGCCAGAATATTATCCGCCGCATACCGGGCACAATAACCGATGGCTGCTTCAGGTGTCAGTGCAAGCAGCTCCGCGGCTTTTTCGGATTTGATCGCTTCGGCAAAATCAACGATGTAATCGCCCTGATAACAATCCTCCGGGAAGGTCTCCGCCTGCCCGAACAGTTCACAATACCGCAGATAGACCGAACGGCCAAGGGTATTGATCTGACGCCCCGAATCATTGATATAATATTCTTTTTCAACCGCATATCCGCAAAAGGACAGGATATTGGCCACGGAGTCACCCACTGCAGCCCCCCTGCCATGCCCCACATGAAGCGGCCCTGTCGGATTGGCGCTGACAAATTCGACCTGTATTTTCCGGCCCCGGCCCATATCAGAGGCGCCAAAACGAAGTCCTTCCTCATGAACTTTTCGAAGAACCGGATACCAGGCAGAAGGCCTGATGAAAAAATTTATAAAACCGGGGCCGGCGATATCGGTCCGGTCTATCAGAGGCTCCGGCAGTTGATCCAGATCATTCAGATGACGGCAGATGATCTCTGCGATCTTTCTGGGAGACATTTTCTGCGCTGATGCCATAATCATGGCTATATTGGTTGAAAAATCGCCATAGGTAACAATTTTAGGTTCTTCAATTTCAACGGGTGGTATGTGTGATGATGAGAGGTCCCCGCTTTCAAATGCGTGTTTCAGTGCATCCACGATGCGTTGTCGTATATTTTCTTTCATATTTCTCCTAACCCGGCTTATAAATACCCCGGCATTACAAAAGTCGAAAATGCTTTAGCGCCAGGCAGCCTAAGGGTGAAGCGGTAGTCTGTTACCGCTGTTCCCCCTGACAACGCAGTTATGATACAGCATTATCGGCTTTACCGAAGGGTAACCAAAATGATGATTTCAATAAAAGTCGATTTCACCATCCGTGATATCCAGATACAGTATTACGAATTTTCCATCTATCTGTAACTATTTATTTATTCTATTCCTGGCCATTTTGTTGATGCAACGATGGGGCATGGCTGATCTTTCAGACCGATATACCATCGAGCTGTCCAGAAAATGAATCCATCTGAATCATAGTCTGTCCCGGGGTATTCAAATCATCCGGACTGAAAAAATATCAGATAAATTAAAAAGTTATATTTTATAAAAAGATTTCGATGCTAAGTCAAGACAGAAACCCCCCGGATCAATTTGGCATCGGTAATGAAACTGATCCCCATCCATCCGATGCCCTTTCAATTTGCTTAACCAGACAAATTGGATATATTATAAAGGTATCACGTCCAGAGATGTTACCCCCCACCTTAGCCCAAGTTCGCCAAAATTGATGGCGTAGAGGGTGGAATTTGGCCAAATTGAGCCATATGAGTCATCTAACTATATGATATTTTTAGAGTAGAATTTTTTGAAAGCCGATGTAGTGACCCACAAAAACATTTAAAGCTTGACAGTGCATGTATTCCATAGTATGCATGGTCTCATGTATATTAAAAAAGTCAAAAAAAGCCATCGCAATTCAAATAAGGTCTACGAGTACCTTCA
>JAQWFD010000019.1 GCA_028704555.1 Desulfobacterales bacterium | reverse complement strand
TATCTGGCAAACATATGAACGCGAGAATCTGGGGGAACTTTCAGCCCTCGCCTTCTCTCAGGTACCGAGCAGCAGCTTAACGATAACCGGATTTTTCGTCAAGCTCGAAAAACTGGATCATCGAGTAAAAGGATTGCAACGTATTTCCGATAGGTAAAAGTGCTTCATAAAATGCACCGGCAGTGCTGTTGTCGGAAGATATTTATAAAAACCGCTTCGACTCGTTTGATGCCAGATGATGAAAACACAATGGAATTTAGAAATTCTGGAGTGCCTTTTCATTCATACGGCACCCAGCTACTTATAAGCTGCACCGATAAATTGCAAGTAAAAACAGTAAGCGCAAAACCGAAATTTATGAATAAGGAATTGTTTTTCGTGAGCAAGACTATGCCAAATGTATTTATGTGCCGGGGATGCAAAGGAAGAGATGATTGGGATGATATTTCTTCAATACATTACCGCCAGAAATCTACCCGGCTACTACTGAGTTAAAATAAAAAAGTTGTGGAATTTACAAAAATAAAGCGGTATATAAAATAGTTTCTAAAAAGCTTGGTAAGTTTCGTAAGGAAAAATGACGCTTCGAAAAATTTAAAAAATTGATTCATTCGGGAGAATTCAGAATGCCTATGATCGATATTGACAGCGGTAAAGTGATCCGATTGGATTCCAGTGTTTACGCTGACCGTGCGGATCTGGCCGGAATGGGGTTGACCACGGATTGTTTTCGGGAGGTTTCCACCCGGATGGGTGCGACGAAGCAAACGCTGTCCCAACTCGAAGTGATCATCAGCTCTCAGCTGCCGGCACCGGAGACCGGTCTTCAGGTCGAAAACCACGCCTCACGTCATTTTCAGTTGATGGCGGACCTGAAGTCCCGGTTTGAGACGAACCGGAACAAACCCATCAGCCGCTTTCAGCCGGATCGGTTGACGCCTTTTGAATCTTTTAGTTCCCTGGCGAACGAAATCCAGCAGTCCAGTCGGAATGTATTTTCCGATCCGCAAAGCATAACGCTCAATAAAATGGTTTCGGATTGGCTGGTGCTTGTCCGGGAACTGATCACCTGCGCCCAGAATGCGGAAAAGGAGCTTCAGCGGGTGGTCACCGAGGTCGATTCCGCCCGCCAGGCCCGGTGGAAGCTGGTCGGAAATATCCTGGGTACGGTGATCAAACTGGCGGCTCCGCCGCCGTTCGGGGCGATCATCGGCGGGGTCGTTCAGGCGGTTCTCACGGCCGACACATGGACTTCCTGTGTGACAGCGTCGGCAGGATCGGTCATGTCCGCCACCTATCCCGGTCAGTCTAATTCCTGGAAGTATGACGAAGCCACCGGAACATGGGGCGGTGCGGTTGAAACCACCTACAATGCCGTGAGTACTTCCCCGGCGCCTTCGGGCGTCAGCGATCTTTCAGGCTACTCGTCAGTGCCTCAGCTTCTGGACGGGGTTCCCATGATCTTTGCGGAATCCAAACGCAAGGCCTTTGACAAGGTCAATCAGAAAACGCTCTGCCATGTGACGGATCTGCCGGCTCCGCCCGAAAACATGTCCGGCTCCGCCGCGGATACCATCCGACAGCAGGTTCAGGAAAAGGTCAGGGTGATCATGACAGCGGTCAACGAAACGCTGGCCGAATATATGAGCACCATTCGAACGCCGACTTCCCTGGTATGGGCTTGCTGGGATTATGAAAAGGTCAACCTGATCGCCAGGGCCAGGTTGGCGAGAGATTCCAGAATGTTTATTGCCGATCACCTGAAGCAGTCGAGCAGGTACTACCTGAACACCCTGGCCCACGGGATCATGACAGACCTTGCCGCGAGGGCCAAACCCCGGATCACGGTGACCGATATCAGCGAAGCGGCCGTTCAAAAACAATTCGAAATATTGATGTGGGCGCAGTACCTTGCCACTACGGGCCTTGACATAAAACCAAAAGGCAAAAAACATATCACGGATACCAGCGATGAGTCGTATCATCTGGATCATTATGGGAAGGTTAAATTTAATTTCTGGCAGAGTACTATCGCTGCCAAACTCAAGCAGCTGGGCATTATCCGGGAATTTGAATCCGTAAAAGCGCATTTTTTCAGTTTAAAGTCAAGAGATCCCGCTTATGACACGGCGCTTTCAGTCTGGCACCCGCCACAAAGCGGTCAGCCGTGGAGCCCGATTCCATATCGTCTGGGGGGAGACCGGTCGAGCGGGCGTCTGGCGGCGTGGGGGGTTGAGTATAGCCTGCGTCCCCCCGAGGAATTATTTAAAGCGATACTGGGATGATGGGGCCGGGTATATTTTCCTTTCCGGTTTTTCAATGCCTTCATAGAAGCCCGGCCTGCTCGAGGCAGTATTCCACCAGTGCTGCGCCGATCGGGCGAATCGGTTTATCGGCATGGGCAGGATCTGGGGTGATGAAAATCAGCCATGCTGACCCAATTTTTGCTTTGAAAATTATCACTAGGCTGAAGGCTCAAAGATGAAAGCTCAACAGGGCAAACCAGCTGATATTTTTGAGCATTCAGCTTCGAGCTTACGCGGAACAAAAATGGAATAATACCAAAAAACCGGGTTAAGAGAGAGTATTTTCACCACTCCAGTCCTGATCCGAGAGGCATGGCTCATCCAGTCATTATGTGCCTTGATCAGGTGATCGAATGTATCGACCATATTTTCGATATCTTTTTTGTTTTCTTAAGGGGGAAGGGCGCGGTTCGAATCTATTGAGATCTGTTGAAAGTAAATGAAACGAAGGACTTGCATTTCGGGTCGAGAGCGCACCGTGTGAGTGCGGTTGGATTGGATGCGGAAACCGTACGTAAATACATCCGTGAACAGAAAAAAATGACAAACCGGTGGAATTCGATTTTGAACGCGGATACAGACTTTCGCGGATCAAGATAACCGCCTTCCGTTGTAAGCAATATTTTGCTTTTATCTGAAAAATTTCAATTATTCCAACTTCATGAATAATAATCATATGAATAATAATCAATTGACAAATAACACCCAATCTTTTTATAAAAGTGGCCAGTAAGGCGTGATGCCTTCCGGATTAGAAGAAAAACTTCAACCGGGCTATTTTTTACTTAATACAATGAAGGACGGTGATGTGTTAGATGCCTTGCATATGCAGCTTGGCAAGCTATCGAAAATTGCTGAAAATGTATGGGAATGTTTGGTCAATTTATTATGAAATCAGCTCCTTATCTCCCCTATCTGACAAGTGGGGTTGTTGCCCTTATTCTTGTTATCGCAATTCTCATCGTTTTTATTTTTCGTTCCGCCAGGAAAAAAGCTTCAAAAAAACAGGCCATCCAACGCGCTGATCAACCATCCGGTTCCGATGAGCCGGTAAAAAGATTTGATCTGCCCGCATGGGTTTCAGTCCTGGCGCCCCGGAAATTTTTTTCAGCGGCGCTATTGCGGTTAAAATCAATTCTCAGTTTTTCTTCGGATCTCCCCTCCGGCCGGCAGTCCGGGCATCTATCCGTCAACACCGTTCCGGATATTTCCGCACATCTTTCACCCTCTGCGCCGGAGCGCCGGCAAAAACCGTTCTGGCAAAAATTTATGCCGTACAATAAAGCGGTTTTCGTGGGCGTGGATATCAATGACAATCACCTGCGGCTGGTCAAACTATCCCGATCCTCGCCGCAAAAATTACAGTTGCTGGCATATCGGGAAGTTGTGTTTGAAAACGGGCTCTCCATGGAAAGCCCGCTTTTTTCCCGTTTTTTAAAGGAGGCCCTGACCCGCTTCTGTGGTGCTTCGGAAAAAATAAAAATCTGGAGCGCCTTTCCGCCGTCCGATGTCGATACGCGTCATATCAAGATTCCCAGGGTATCCGGGAGCCAGATCGCCAACGCGGTCTATTGGACCTACCGGAAGGAAGTCCCCTTTGATGAAACGGATGTGGTTTTTGATTATGAGATTCTGGGTGAAATCCGTGAAAAGAACGTTCAGAAACTTGAAGTCATGGCCTACTCCGCTCCCCGGCGGGAAATTGAGAAATTAAAGGAGCTGTTCATAAAAAGCGGATTTCCCCTGGCCGGCATCACTATTTTCCCGTTCGCTTTTCAAAATTTTCTGCGGGCCGGCGGTATTAAACCGTCTGCTCCCGATACCTGCAGCCTTTTTATCGGGATGGATTGGTCCAGCATCAGCATTTTCCGGCAGGACAACCTGATGCTCTCGCGTGGTATCCGGGCCGGTATGAGCAGCATGGTTGAAGCCATCAGGGATGAAATAAAAGCCTGCCGCCAGCCGAACGGGCTTTTTCTGGATAATGGCGAAGAAAGCCGCATTGCGCCTGAGCCGGCGGCCGGCATGAATGCGGATGAGGCGTATCGCATGCTTTTGACCCTGATTCAAAATCCTGTTGCCGCTCCTGATGTAAAAAACGGCGGGCATGCGGGCAAAAAAGACGTATTTGACATCATCCGTCCCGTGCTGGAACGCCTGATCGGACAGATCGAGCGCACCCTCAAACATTATGCCCTGAATTTCGGTGAAAGGAACATCGGCCGTATCTTCGTTTCCGGTGAATTGAGCGCCAGCGCCACCCTGGTTGAATATATCGGAAAGCAACTGGAACTTGCCGTTGAAACCATTGATCCGTTCAGTGCCATACCTGCCCCCGGGGTAGCCATTCCGGCGGCGTTTTTTAAAAAGGTCTCGTTTCTGCCGGCATTTGGCCTGGCGCTTGCCGCCAACCCGCATACGCCCAATTTTATACTGACTTACAAGGATAAGGCCAGACAGAATCGGATGCGACAGCAAAACCGGATTCTGTTCGGCGGTTTTCTGACCTCGATGCTGATTTGCGCCGCCTTTTATTCCTTTCAGGCGTACCGGCTTGACAAACAGACGACTTATAAAAACCAGCTTCAGCAGCAGATGGAAACCTATCCTCCGGGCGTGGATCAAGCCCGGATTCTGCAGCAGGTGGCCAGAATAAAGGAGCGCAACCTTGCGCTGGCGGAATACGCCCGAAAATATCAGGGCCTGGCGATTATCAGTGAACTTGCGAATTCAAGCCCGTCCGATGTTCGTCTGACCCGCATGAGCGTTGATCTGGTGCCTGAGCGGTCGGAAAAAGCGCAACCCCTTTCGAATAAAATTCAGCGGCGTCCGGAGAAAACCGCCGCTTCGAAAAAAACAGTGAGTCTGGAAGGGCTTGTATTCGGAGACCGTCAGCATTTTTCAATGGCGCTGGCCGCCTATCTCGTCCGGCTGAAGCAGTCGCCCCTGTTCGGCAGTTTCAGCGTTAAAAGCCAGTCCTTTGACGTTTTTGAACAAAAGGAAGTTCTGCGTTTCAGTGTGCATTTGGAAATGATTTGACATGAGCGGCATGAAAGAAATGGCGGTATTCCATATCCAGATGCGAGGTCTTATATATCTTTTGATCTGCGCCGGCAGTGTCATCATCGTTGTAGCGCTGATGATTCTTCCCCGTCAGAAGCAGCTGGCAAAGATCGATACGGAGATTGCGCAGCTGAACGCCCGAATCGAGGAACAGAAAATTCTGATTCCGCTTTTCAGAAATCTTGAAGAAAAAGCGCAAACCCGGTATCCGGAAGGGTTTTCTTTCGTGAAGAAGGAAAAGCTTTCGCGGGAGCAAATCGACCGGTTGCCGGATATTTTCAGTAAAATGGCCAACGAAAGCCATCTCAGGCTTGACAGGCTGGAACCGGAATTTGATACGTTGATGGAAAATTCAAAATGCTGGCGGATGAAACTGGATGTAAGTGGTGATTTTTTTGATTTCCGCCAGTTTTTGTTCCGGCTGGGAGAACTTTCCTGGCTGGATCAGATCGAACAGATATGGATTCAGCCCCAGCCTGAATCAAAACGCCTCAGTCTCGGGATGACGCTTTGCCTGCTGAATGAACAGGCGCATGAACAGGCGCATGAATAAGTGAAACGAGCATGTCCAAAAGGGAAAAAATTATTCTGGCGATTACGCTGCTGGTGGGACTGTACGGCTTTTACAGCTTTATCGGAACCGCCGCGGTGAAAAACAAGCCGAAGGATGCAGCAAAAGCGGTGAATGATTTAACCGGCTTCATGACGGATATAACCCAAACCATCACCGGACAAACAAACACAGAATCCGATGATTATATTCTGAAACTGGCTTCGGACGAATGGCAGCGCATGCCGTTTGTGGAACCCGACTCAACCTCCGCGTCAAGCGCAACGGCCCCGGGCAGAACGGATTCCGAAACGGCGGCTGCCGTCACATTCGTCTATTCCGGCTATCTGGCGCTGGGTAAAAAGCAACTGGCCATCATCGATGGTATCGAATACGAAGTCGGCGAGCAACTGGCAAAAACGGACTACGTTGTTCAGCAGATTACACCGCGGCAGGTCATGGTGAAATCCGCCGACGGGAAAAATGGCATAACCCTTACTCTCGATGAAATCAATATGGATTGAAAATACCTATGAATAAATATTCTGTCTCACAACGGTTTATGCTCCGGCTTGTCCTTGTCGCCCTGCTCCTGCTGGTTTGCGGTGCCTGCGCGGCGCCGGAAACCGATAAAAAAGATCCTTTTTTTGATAAATGGCGCGTACGGGTGGAAGAATCCCGTGGCTATTCGCCGGCAAAAAAAACGCCGACCCCTTTGCCTCCGGAGCCGGCGTCTGCATCGCAGAACGCGGCGGCCCCTGAAAAATCCCTGCCCACGCAAAAAATCACCCTGAAGATGAACAAGGTGGAGGTTGCCGTGCTCCTGCGCGCCCTGGCGAGAGCCGCTGATCTGAACCTGATCGTCAACGAGAGTGTGCAGGGCAGGATGGATCTGAACGTCAGAAATGCGCCATGGGATCAGGTTTTCAGCGGTATTCTGAGAAATCAGGGACTTGTCCATGCCTGGGAAGGGGATATCATCCGGGTGATTTCCATGGAGGATATCGGCAAGGAGCTGAAACAGCTTGAAACCGAGCAGCAGATCAAGAGCAAACGGGAGGAAATCCGTCAGGCGGCGCCCATGGAAATCCGTACGGTTCATGTCAAATACGCGGACGCGGCCAAGCTGCGCGAAAATCTGGAAAAACTTTTGATTCCCAAAGGCGAGGGCGCTATCGCCCGCGGGGCCGTGATGGTCGATGAACACAACAATGCACTGATCATTTACGCCGTGCACAGCGATATCGAGTACATTCTCCCGCTGATCGACGATCTGGACCGTCCGACGCCCCAGATCCTGATCGAGGCCCATATCGTAGAGACCACCCGTGAAACGGCCCGCGAGCTGGGCGTTCAGTGGGGCGGTCTGTCCAATAGCGGCGATGTCTGGATCTATCCCGGATCGAACAGCTCGGGGGTTCTGGGTCAGTCACCGAGCGAGGGCGCGATCGATCCGACATCGGGTGTTGCCGCCAGCTTTCCGGCCGAGCTGGCGTCCGGCACCGGCCTGACCCTGGGCCTTGCCATCGAAAAAGCCGGTGAAAGCCTTTTGGCCGTTCAACTTTCAGCGCTTGAAGAAAGCGGCAAACTCAATATTCTGTCCAGCCCATCGATCACCACGCTTGATAATCAGACGGCGTTGATCGAAAGCGGCAAAGAGGTCCCCTACCAGACCATCGAGGATGACGAAATTCAGATCGAATGGAAAAAAGCGGTGCTCAGTCTGGAAGTAACGCCCCATGTGATTGATGAAACCATGCTCAAAATGAAAATTAAAACCAATAAGGATGAATTGGATTTTTCGCAAACGGTGGAGGGCAATCCCACCATTATCACCCGCAATGCGGAAACGCAGGTTTTTTTGTTTGACGGACAGACCACGGTGATCGGCGGCCTGAGCCAGGAAACAACCAGCAACGCCGAATCCGGAGTGCCGGGAGTCAAAAATGTTCCGCTGTTCGGCAGCCTGTTCAAGGGCAGCAGCAACAGCAACACCATGGAGGAAGTGCTGATTTTCATCACGCCGCACATCCTGAAGGAAAAGCCGACAGCGGCCGTAACACCGGATCGGTCGACACCGCGCGAAGTAGGGCCGTAAAAGAGGGAAAAATGAAGAAAAAAAAACGATTGGGAGAAATCCTGGTGGCAGCCGGCCTGCTGAGCGAGGAACAGCTTCAGCAGGCGCTGTCCGATCACCGAAAGGCCAACCTGAAACTGGGCCAGTACCTGGTGCGCAAGGGTATTGTCGGCGAATCGAAAATTGTCGATCTGATTTCTGTTCAGCTGAAAGTCAAAAAATTTCATCCGGCCGACTATCCCGTGGAGATGACGCTGGCAAAAGTGCTGCCGGTCGATATGGCCCGCAAGTATCAGGTGGTGCCCCTTAAAAAAAGCGCTTTTCTGCTGACCATTGCCATGATCGATCCCATGGACATCCAGGCCATGGATGATATCGAGGTGTTTACAAACCTGGAGGTGGAAGCGGTCATCTGCACCGAGCAGGACTTCAATCAGCTGCTCAACAATCTTTACGGCGTGTATTCGGGACTCGACGATGTCCTGAGCCATGTGCAGGAGGTCAGTTTCAGTAATGATGCCGACAGCGAAGCAAATTCCTCCACCCATGATGTGGAAGTCAGCTCACTTCAGGACATGGCCGAAGACGTGCCGGTGGTTCGCCTGGTCAATTCGATCCTGTCCCAGGCGGTACGTGAAGGGGCCAGCGATGTGCATATCAGCCCCGAAAAGGACCATGTTCAGGTGCGCTTCCGGCTGGACGGCAAGCTTCAGGAAGCCCCGGCACCGCCCAAAAGCATGTTTCTTCCGATCGCCTCGCGCCTGAAGATTCTGGCCAATCTGGACATCTCGGTCTCCCGGATTCCCCAGGACGGCCGATTTACGGTGCGACTGAACAACAAGGAGGTCAATATAAGGGTCTCGACCCTGCCCACCATCTATGGCGAAAATGTGGTGCTGCGCCTGCTGGACACCTCCGGCGGCATTCAGTCCCCGGACAGCATGGGGATTTCGGCCGAAAACCGCCGGAAAATCGAAGCGGCCGTCGCCAAGCCCTACGGCATGATCCTGAGCACCGGCCCCACCGGATGCGGCAAGACCACCACGCTCTATTCCATCCTGCAGAAAATCAATCAGCCTGATATTAACATCATCACGCTGGAAGATCCTGTGGAATACCGCATCGAGAAGATCCGTCAGGTCCAGTTGAACCCCAAAGCGGGCATGAGCTTTGCCAGCGGCATGCGTGCAATTCTGCGCCAGGACCCGGATGTGATCATGGTGGGTGAAATCCGGGATGCCGAAACAGCCACGATCGCCGTCCAGGCCGCCCTGACCGGTCACCGCGTTCTGAGCACGGTCCATACCAATGATGCCGCCGGCGCCATTACGCGGTTTATCGATATGGGCATCGAACCTTTTCTGGTCTCCTCGGTCATGCTGGTGTCGATTGCCCAGCGCCTGGTGCGAAAAGTCTGCCCCCATTGCCGGGAAACCTACACGCCTTCGGCCGCCGCGCTCAAGCGCTGGGGACTGGATCAGGTGCCAGACGCCGAATTTGTCCGGGGCAGGGGCTGCTTTCATTGCATGGATACCGGTTTTAAGGGCCGTACCGGCGTTTATGAGGTGCTTACGATCGATGAGATGATCCAGGATATGATTTTAAAGAGACAGTCGGCCCGTGAAATCAGCCGTGCCGCGCAACAGGCCGGCACGCTCGTTCCCATGCGGGAAGATGCGGTCGGAAAAGTGCTTCAGGGTATCACCACGCTGGAAGAAGCGGCTCTGGCGGTGATGATTTGAGGAATTTTTTTTTTGATTTAAGCCATATGTTGTGAATCACCATGACGCAATTTGCCTATCGGGCCATAAACGAAAACGGAGCCTCCCTGACCGGGATGGTGGATGCGGAATCAGTGGATGCCGCCAACGCCCAGCTGGCGGCCCGTGGCTATATACCCGTAAAGATTACCGCGAAAAGCGGCCCATCGGCACGGGGCGGGGGGAAAAAAATGGGGGGGCTGTTCAACCGTCCCGTCACGACCCGCGATCTGATTCTGTTCACCCAGCAGTTCCGGACCATGACCCGGGCCGGCATTCCCATTCTGGATATTCTGGATATTCTGGAAGCGCAAACCGAAAATGCGGGCCTGAAAAAAATTATGGCCGCCATGCATCAGGACATCAAAGAAGGCTGCGATCTTTCAGAGGCCTTCAAAAAGCACCCGAAGGCCTTTTCACCGCTGTACTGCAGCATGATTCAGGCCGGGGAAACCGCAGGTTCCCTGCCTGCCGTGCTGGGACGTCTGGTCTACATCATCGAGCACGAGCATAAAGTAAAATCGGATATCAAGGCCGCCCTCCGATATCCCATGATCGTGGTCATTGCCCTGGGGGTAGCCTTTTTCGTGCTGCTGACCTTCGTGATTCCCAAATTCGTAACGATTTTTATCCAGGCGGGACTTGATCTGCCGCTGCCGACCCGGATCTGTCTGGAATTATACCGCTTTCTGGAAAATTACTGGTTCGGAATCATCGCTGCCCTTGCGGCCGGTCTGGCCGCCCTGATCGCTTACTGCAAAACCGATCAGGGAAAATATGTGCGGGACGGCGCCCTGATGCGCATCCCGCTGATGGGCCCTTTGTTCATCAAGTCGGCCATGTCGCGTTTTTCCGCTATTTTTTCGATCCTGCAGCACAGCGGCGTATCGGTCATTCAGGCCATGCAGATTCTTGCCGGCACCATCGGCAATGCCGCCATCGCGCGTGAATTCACCCGCATCCGGGAGAAGCTCGAGGAGGGCCGCGGCATTTCGGAACCGTTAAAATCCGCCCGGTACTTTACGCCCATGGTGGTGAGCATGGTGGCCATCGGCGAGGATACCGGCAACCTGGACGAACTGCTTCAGGAGGTATCCGAGCATTACGATACCGAGGTGGAATATGCCGTCAAACAGCTCTCTGACGCCATCGGCCCCATACTCATAGTGGGCCTTGCGGCCGTGGTGGGCTTTTTTGCACTGGCAATCTTTCTGCCGATGTGGGATTTGACCAAGATGGTGAAGTAAAGGTCATGAAAAAAATTCAGATCAGCATCTATATTCTGGCGCCTTTTATTTTTGGAATTTTTTCTCTTTTTTCCTTTCTGGTCTCCTTTCAGATTACGGATTATTCGTATAAACATCAGACAGATCCCGTTTTTTTTCTTCTGATTTCCGGTATTTTTATTTCCGGGCTCTCGGCCCTGATCGGCTATTATATCATCCGTCTGGTTTTAAAGCCTGCTGAAGCGTTTATCGAAAAGATTAAAAAATCACCGGCCGTTCAGGCAAATGCGGCTGAAACGGACGATGACGCTGAATGCGCCGACCCGATGGAAGCCTACTCAAAAATTTTTGCTCAGGTAGCCCATGCCCTGGATATCGTGGACACGGAAAAATTTTTTCCCGAAATTGCGGGAACCAGCCAGGCCATGCGCCAGGTGCTGTCCCAGGTCATAAAAGTGGCACCTACGGATTCAACCGTCCTGATTCTGGGGGAGAGCGGAACCGGCAAGGAGCTGATTGCAAGGGGTATTGTCCGGCAAAGCGCCAGAAAGGACGGGCCGTTCATAAAAATCAACTGCGCCGCCATATCTTCCGGGCTGATGGAAAGCGAGCTTTTCGGTCATGAAAAGGGCGCCTTTACCGGGGCCGTTTCCCGGAAAAAAGGCTGTTTTGAACAGGCCGACAGCGGCACGCTTTTTCTGGACGAGATCGGGGACATGCCCCTTGCGCTCCAGGTGAAGCTGCTGCGGGTTCTCCAGGAAAAGGAGTTGAACCGGGTAGGGGGCAGCACGGCCGTACCGGTGAATGTCCGCATCATTGCCGCCACCCATAAGGATATTGAAAAACTGATCGCCCGGGGGGAATTCCGGGAGGATCTGTTTTACCGGCTCAATGTGTTTCCCATCACCCTGCCGCCCCTGAGAAAAAGAAAAGAGGATATCCGGCCCCTTGCGGATCATTTCTTAAGTCTTGCGGGCGCTGAAAAGCGGATTGACCCGGACGGACTCCTTATTCTGGAAAAATACGACTGGCCCGGCAATATCCGGGAACTTGAAAATATTATCGAAAGGGCGACCGTCCTGGCGGGAGATCAGGCGTGGATCAGGCCCGGAGATCTTTCCGAAAAAATAAAAACCCCTGAAGCGCTGATGCTGCCATCTGGTGCTGCCATGGGGGGGGGCCAAAAAAAATTATCCCTCGATGAAACGGTCAGGGGAATCGAAAAATCCCTCATATGCACCGCCCTCGAAAAAAGCAGGGGCGTACAGGCCCGGGCCGCCGAGGAACTGGGGATCAACCAGAGAAGCCTCTGGAACCGGATCAAAAAATTTGAAATCAATGCCGGTGATTTTAAAGATTAACAAGGGATACGGAAATTACTAATTGACCGATTGTCAAGTTTCAAGGTGCCGTCATTTGACCGGTTGTTGAGTCTCAAGGTGCTCGTCATTCCCGCAATGAAAAAGTGCCCGTCATTCCCGCAATGAAAGTGCCCGTCATTCCCGCAATGCTGTTGAGCGGGAATCCAGGCCCTTTGCTGGATGCCCGATAAAAACATTCGGGCATGACGATAACGATAAATAGTACTTTTGAAAATCCAGAGTCCCTGAGTCCTCATATTATGGAGATCAATCTCCATAAAATGTAGATAATGGCAAGCTGATGCGTTAAAACCGGGATACCGCGCAGGTTTTAAAAGTTCGCGTTCTGCGGACGCGGACTGAGGCGCGCTATTCTTGGAGGAGCACTTCGCTTGAGGCAAGAGGTGGAGTGGTGAAAATACTCTTAACCCAGTTTTTTGGTATGATTCCATTTTTGTTCCGCGTAAGCTCGAAGCTGAATGCTGAAAGCTCAAAAATATCAGCTGGTTTGCCCTGTTGAGCTTTCAGCTTTGAGCCTTCAGCCTATTGATAATTTTCAAAGCAAAAATTGGGTCAGCATGGCTGATTTTCATCACCCCAGGCAAGAGGCAGGAAACCGGCGGCTTTTATCTTATACAGCCTCAAGGGAGCAAAGCCTCCGCCCCTCCGGGCAGCACCCTTTGGCTAAACAGGGGATAACCTTGGCACGGGTTATGCTTAGCTTAAAGTTATGGTTCATCGCTTATTGCGTTTATAAATTTTTATTCATGAAAGGATTTAAAAATGGAAAAAAGAAAAAATCGGATTTTAAACAATGAAAAAGGTTTTACGTTGATTGAAATTATTGCGGTGCTGATTTTGCTGGGTATTCTGGCGGCAGTGGCGGTTCCAAAGTATATAGATTTGACAGTGGAAGCCAAAGATAGGGCCATCGATGCCGGAATTGCTGAATTGAATTCCAGAGAAGCTCTCGTTTGGGGTAAGGCAAAATTATCGACAGCCACCTGGGCAGACGGTCTCACTGATGCGACTATCGATGGCGCCCTCATGACTCCTGCGAATACCGGCTACGACACAGACTTAGGAACTGATAATTACACTTGGGCTGACGGCGGCGGCCCTACTGATACTGGTGGAACATTATCCTTTCAAAGCGCAACTGGCGTTGCGTTAACCAGGACTCCTTCCACGACAACTGCACCTGCCACTTGGAAAAGATAGTAGCACCGGCAGGGGCAGAGCACCCTGAGCGAAGTCATATCGGTGCTGATGATCATCGGTATCATCAGCGCCGTTGTGATTTCACGGGCGGGGTCAACGGCGTCTACCGGCGGGTTTCGGAAACCGAAACGCTGAAGGGCCATCTGCGCTATGCCCAGTTCCGGGCGATGAGCGACAAGGTTTCCTGGGGGATCGGTTTTACCCTGCAGGCGATGAAGAAGCCGATGCCGATGCCGATGACGGTGATTCGAAGGATCTTTTGAAAGTGACCGTTCAAATTGACTTCGGAAAATTTCGATATCCTGCAACCGGATGAAATCGGCGTGCATGCTTTTTACGACTCCAACGCCAGCAACGATCAGTTCTTTGATGATTTTGAATTAAAAGTGGAGGGCCTCGGCGGAGGACCGGACGGGATGACTCAATATTGATAAAAAATGGCCCCCTGAGCGGTGCATGGCTGTGAGAAAAATTTGTTCTCCTAATACAGAGACAATGTTGTACCTGTATCAGGGTGAAGATAAAAATTCAAATTTTGGAGAGCTTTTATGTTTTTTTTAACAAAAAGAAAGTTCCTATCCCCTTTGACTACTGGTATGAAAATTGAGTGGATTGCAAAAAAGAAAATGGATCACAGGGGCTTTACGCTCATTGAAATTATTGCTGTTTTATTATTGCTGGGGATTCTGACCGCGGTGGCTGTCCCGCGCTACATGGATTTTCAAAAAGAGGCCAGACGCAAGGTGATATACGCTGGGATTGCAGAGTACAACGCCCGTGAACATCAGTTGTGGGCCAAATACATGTTGGCAGACGAGAGCACAGACAGTGTTTTCGATTTTGATAGAAATATTTACGCCGATATGGACCCCTACCTGGATCCCGGCCACACCTATAGTGAAGGCGGTACAGACGGGGACGAAGGTGAAAATTGGTTGTGTGTGCATAAATCCTATGGAAATGCCAGTTCGGGAACGGCCTATAAAGTGGAGCTGACATTCCAGGGGGAGCTGGCATATGTGGAGCGGGCCCCTGCCACCCTTGAACATCCCGCGTATTGGTCGGTGGACTCTTTTAAGGAATAAAAAAAAATGGGACAGGCAAATTATGACTTGACAGTCATGACTGAAATGAATAGATAATAAACAATCATCAAAAATAAATATTTCATACAAATTATCCTTAACAAAGCAAATATAATTGCAGGATTAGTGCAACGATATTTGTTCAGCCAATCCTTTAAGAAAGGAGTGTATCATGCCGAGAACTTCTCGAATGATAGTTTCTGATCAAAGGACAGTGTATCATGTTATGTCCCGGACGGCGTTGGACGGTTTTCCTTTTCAGGATGTCGAAAAAGACCAGATGGTTGATATAATCCGGCGGTTCAGTTTGCTTTATTTTGCTGAAATATTGGGTTTTTGTATAATGAGCAATCACTTCCATGTACTAGTTCGAATGATTCCTGAGAACCGGTTTTCTGATAAGGAGATAAAGGAGCGGTATGAACGTTTTTACGGGAATGATGACGAATTTTCGAGAGAAAAAATTTCGTATTATCGGAGCAAGTGGTCTAGTCTCTCTGAATTTGTAAGAGAAATCAAACAGCGCTTTTCAAGGTATTATAATAAATTGCATAACAGAAGAGGTACCCTGTGGGGAGAGCGGTTTAAAAGTTGTATCGTAGAAAACGGCGAAACCCTGATAAACTGTCTGGCCTATATCGATTTGAATCCTCTTCGTGCCGGTATCGTCAGTCGTCCTGAAGATTATCGCTGGAATTCGCTCGGATATCATGTACAGCAGGGCAATAAGGATGGTTTCCTTTCTTTTGATTTTGGTCTGGTTGAATTTGGGGTACCGGATGAAAGGGAGAGATTGAGACGCTATCGACGATATGTCTATGAAGCGGGGGCTGTCAATCGAACGGATAAAAATTTTGTTAAGGTGATTGATAAGAAAATTTTAGAAAAAGAACGGGATAGCGGATTTAATATAGGCAGGATAAAAAGGTTCCGATACCGTACCCGATATTTTACAGATTCAGGAATTATTGGAACAAAAGCGTTTGTTGCGGAGAATTATCAGCGTTTCAAGCATCTGTTTCAATCCGGGACTGAAAAAAAGCCGAAGCCCGTTAAAGGGCTCAACGGGATGTACTCGTTAAAGCGTCTTTCAGAATCGATTTAGGACCAATCCCGAAGAAAAAAAGATTTTTGTGAATTGTGACCCTGCAGTCATGTAGGTCTGGCGTTATTTTTATGTCTTATCCATATTTGACTCTCCCCTGGTCATCACTTAGGGATACGGAAATTACTAATTTACCGGTTGTCGAGTCTCAAAGTGCCGTCATTCCCGCAATGCTTTTGAGCGGGAATCCAGCCAGGATCTTTGCTGGATGCCCGATAAAAGCATTCGGGCATGACGATAACGATAAATGGTATTTTTGAAAATCCAGAGTCCCTTATCGTATTCGTATGAAAAATAAATTCCGATAAACAGGTTCTTTTTTTAATTATTGAGTATATTCAAGTGGTTTTTTTTTTGTGTGTGTATAGTTTGCCTGTCCCATTGCAGTGGTTGTGATTTCACGGGCGGGGTCAGCGGCGGCGTACCGGCTTGTCTTCGGAAACCGAAACGGCTGAAGGGCTGCCCGGTTCAGGGCGGATGGGCGAGAAGGGGTTGCCGGGGGGCGAGGCAAGATGCCTTGTCCGTGTTTAATATTGAATTACTGAACCGCCGCCCCCGCTGCTGCCGGATTCTTCCTGAAGGTAATAGGTCAAATCATCAAAATAGGTGTCTACCGAATTTTCACCCAGGGAAACTACACCCATTTCGGGAGGAAAATCGTCTGCGTCATACGCTTCGGTCGTCCATTTGTTTGTCCGGATAATCCCGTTGGCATCTTTTCCCGCTCCCATCCTGTGGAGCGAGGTGTCCTGATCGGTGTTGAGGGTTGCATTCCACTGCACCAATGAAAAATTGTCGGTATCTGCTGTCCATGCCTGCACATCGGCCACCGGCCACTTCAGGTCAGCGGCGCTGCGGCTATTGCCGTATCGGGCATTGTTCAGGGGCGTTTCATCCGGCGTAGAATGGCTTGCGGTGTCAGCATAGAACCCCCAGATATAGTTGTCGCGAGAACGGTATCCCCAGGTGCTGTCCGTATAGTAGCTGTCGATCATCGTCGGGCGGGTGAACCCGTCGTCCACATTGTTCAGCAGGAGCACCACGTTTCCGTCGCTGTCGTTGATTTTTCTGATAACTTTTGCGGTTGCACTTCCTGAATCAGCCGCAATGATGTCGCCAATATGAATATCCGGAGCCGTGAGCACCGTCAATTTTACAGATGCGGCCTCAATCACACGCGCCAGGATCGTGGACCAATCCTTAACATGCCCGTCGGTGTCGATGACATAATCGCTTCCGCTGGTTTCATCCAGAAGTTTGTAGGCCAGCCAGTTGTCGTCACCATTGCCCTGGTTCCCATTTCTTGTCCACAAAATGAGCATGGCTTTTTCCGATGCCGACTCAGCGGGGAGCATGGAATCTGCAATACCATCGCTGCTTTGCCCATTTCCTGTCTTGGTGCGCATGTAGGATAAACCGTAAAAGGTGGACTGCTGGGATAAGGTTGTTCCGGCCCGGAACATGATTCCGGCGCAGTAAGTATCCGGTTTATTGCTGAAGGAATTCGTGTCTGGATCCCCTCCCGTGGCGACTTTCGCCTGAATATCGTAACTCAGGTAGCTGCCCGCAATGTCCCAGCTCAGGTAAATCGGGTTGGAGCTTCCGGAGGACAGCGAAACATACGCCTCTGTCGAAGGCTGATTCCCCTGACCTGAACCGCCGGTTGTCTTGGTAATTTCCAGCGCCGTATTATCCGTATCCCCCTCCAGCTCAACTGTCTCAAAATTACCTGTGGAAGTATGTCCGGACGCGTCTGCCAGATCGCTCAGCGTAATTTCCTGCGGTATCGTGGCGGTTTCGCTTCCCGCTTGATTTCCGAGCTGTACGCCATATTTTAATTGCCTTTTTGCCTGAAGATTGCCGGCGCTTACGGTGCTTGTCGAGTAAAAGGTCACCGTATCCGCGCCTGTATCAGGATCGGTTTCCACCGATAAAATTTCAATTTCGAATTTGTCGCCGTTGGACATCCTGAAGGACCCGGCCTCCAGATCGTCCAATAGGGTGCTGATATCTTCTTCTTTTGTAGCAGCCTCCCGGATTACGGAAATTGCGTACCGGCCACCGGATTCAGCCGTATAATATGCTCGCGAATGATTGCCGGCAGAAAGTTCATTCATCGTCGAGGTTGTCGTCAGAGAATGCATGCCGGCCCCCAGGGCCAGCATGACGATCATCGTGATAATCAGTCCTATGAGAACAGACCCTTTTCGAGATGAGCCTGACAGAAATTTTTCAGAACGATGACGACCGGTTTCAGCTTTTACCGGGAAAAGTATTTTCATCCCTTTGTCCTTAATATGTTGCAGTTCCTGCATAAATCATAAATTTCTTGGAACAACGTGCCGGACAAATTCAGATTCAACATTGTTGGCTCCCTTGAGTGTGATTTTGAATTTTATAATTCTCGAAGTCGGCAACCAGCTCGATCCGCAAGAATCGAGAGAATCGAGAGAATCACAATATTGCAATGTAAAGGCGCTCACATTGTCGGCCAGTGTATAATCCCCATCACTGGTATTCAGTTGAAGTAAATCGCCGGTTAGTTTTACCGTAAAAGGCCCCGCGGTTTTTAATTCCGGGTCGGTTCTCTTATATGTGATTTGCGTATCGCTGGAACTGGTAATCAAATTTATGATGGTAAACTCCCGGGAAAGCCTTGTCATGGCAAGTTGCCCTTTTTGGGCGGTTTCTGCATTCAGTTTTGTAAAGATATATCCGTTTACCATCGAAACGATCCACATGCCCGCCAGCACGGACGTAATTCCCACCAGCGTCAGAACAACGATGATTTCGATGAGGGTAAATCCTTTTCTGTTCAACCGTGTTTTCCGCATGATCTGTCCCTTTTTCATCGAATCGTAAAAATCTGCGTAAGTGTTTCATTGGTATCGTTGTTTGATATCGTTATCGTTACCTTCAGGAGGTCTAGTTCATCACCGCTGTCAACTCCGGATTCAACGCCATCGATGAATTTGATAAACCGGGTTCCCGGGTCTGGAACTACCGTATAACCGGAATTGTCAGGATCGTATCGGTCCGGGTCAGCTTCAAGGCGGCCCTTAAGGCACCAAGCTGGATCACTTCCGTACAGGATGGTGCCAATTTCCTTCCAGATTACATCGTCGCCATCGGTTACGGTCTCGTCGGGTGCTGTCGCTTTCAGCCATTCCGGCTCGGTTGAGCCGCTGGTTCCTGCCGTTGTGCATTTATAATAATGACCATTGCTGACGGTCGGTATGATAACTGAACCCGTGCGATAATCGGTTGACTTTTGCCAGACGCTGCGCAAATTAATGGTATTAAGTTCATTATAGTCCGCTATGATATTTTCCATAACCTGATCCAGATTCAACGATTTCTGGAATCTCAGAACAGGCAGGCTGCTCTGGGTCAAGGCTGATCCGAAGTATGTATAAAGCATGGAGGCCATGATTGCGGCAACAAGCAGCACAATGATGAATTCGAGAAGGGTAAACCCGGCCCCATTATTTTTCATATGGGATTTCATGGTATGAATCCCGTGTTTGAAGTGATCGTGATGGTTTTCCCGCCGAGCGTTAAAGACAAATCGCCGGAAGGACTCCCCCAATCGTCAAACCAGACGGTAGCCGGCGTTGCCGTGATAGAGGAAAAAGCGTGTTTTTTGGAAGATTCATTGGGAAGACTGAAAGGACTGACAACGTCATCGGTTGTGTCGGCATCGTTGGTCTTTTTGACAAGCGTGTAAGAGGATTCTTTGACCTCTATCCCCCACTGGATCGGGGGGGCATCATTCATCGCCAGCGTCTGTGCATACCTGAGATGGGCTTTGAGCGTATCGGTTTCCGCCCGCAGCGTTGCTTCATTTGTCATCGTAGTTCGAGTCAAAATCACCGCACTGATAATTGCTATGATGAGCAAGACGGATATAATCTCGATCAGGGTAAAACCCCTATCGTTTTTCAGTCGTTCTGTTATCATATACATTCTGTGTTCATTTCGATTTATCCCGGGTTTAATGGCCGTTGGGGTAAAAATCAGTAATATTCGATCTGAACATTATGTGCAAACTCATAGCATAAATTCATCTGAAATGTAAACTTGTGTGTCAGTATTTTAATGGCTCATTTTGTATTTTTGTTTTTCAATCCGTAATCCGGACCGTAATCCAAGACGGATCCCTGACATGGATTGCGCCGGAAAAAGCAGGTTCCCGTCTGCTTACGCCATCATTTTTTGTAACCAGGTTACTAAAGAAATTGGGACAGGTAAATTATGCTTGCAATGCGTATCGAGCGAAACGTACGGTGAACAGTGGGGAAAAAATGCCACGCACGCCACTGCGGTTTGACGAATTATTTTGCCGCAGGGGCACAACGGGTGATGTAAGAAGAAGAAGGGTGTTATCAGAAAGGCAAAATTGTGCCGCACCTTGCATCCTTGAGGGGGATGCAAGGTGCGGGACAGCCGTTAAGGAATTACGGAAAAAATAAATACACAACGCGTGATACCGGCAATTCGCTTCAGAAGCAGCTCACCTCTCTGCCGGAGGCATTGTTTTGTGCGCATTTTATTTTTTCAACGGCCTTAACCCTCAGAAAGTAAAATTTTGTTGTGCTTTTTTTCCATCTTTGCATGTTTCTTTTCTTTGAGGGTTTTTTGGGGTTTTTTCTTGACATCACGTTTTGACTCACCTGATTTAGACATAATACCTCGGCTTTTTGATGAAGGTTTTCCCCTTTCAATCGGCTCCGGCGGTGGCCGTAAACAGTCATCGTTGGTGTCCCCTTTCTGGGTGTCGTCCTTGGAAGAGGTAAAGGCGACATGATCAGCGTCTCATGAAATAAGATGCCTGTCAAGTTCTGGTGCGTTGTTTCTGCGATTCTCGGAGAGGGCTCCACAATCACAATAAAATAGGGACAGACAAATTATGCTGTCCTTTGCCCGGGAATGACAGCGGCGGGGACGCTTTGAAAGACGATCAGACAAAGGTTATTTAAGGTTATTTTGTATCTTTTATTGTCGATAAATACATTTAATAAAACATTATTTTTGACAATTAGAACCCTAAAGAATATAAAATCACTTTTTATGACATTTTATGCAGGATGTTATTAAAGCGCATGAGGATACCATCGGCAAAGATTGCAAAGGGGCTGCGACCCGATGCCGCAAAACATTTATCTTAAATTTCAGAAACAATAACGGCAAAATGAACCATAAAACTGACAGAAAAAAAAAGCGCTCCGGCACATTGATTTTTATTTCAGCAATATGTGCCATATTTTTCATTTTACTCGGTTTGAGGCTGTTTAATTCATTTCCTCAGCTACCTGAACCGGCTGCACAAAAAAGCCGCCTGATCACCGATATGCGGGGCCGTGAAGTGGTGATCCCCGATCCGTTGAAAAAAATTGCGCTTCTGGGGGGGCCCACCGGCCAGGTTGCCTATATTCTGAGTGTGCAGGATCAGCTTTGTGCGGTTACCAATACATTGAAAATGTCGCGGCTCATCCGGGAAATGGACCCCGGGATCAAAGACCTGCCCGGACCGCGAACGGTTTGCGGCAATATCAATATTGAAGAGCTGATTGAATCCATGCCCGATATTGTAATTGCCGGTGACATTGACGGGGATATTGTATTGAAAAAAACCCGGATTCCGGTAGTCTTTCTGGATGACAGCATGGGGGAGGGAATCGATGATGTCATCAGAGAGATACGGTTTTACGGGTATGTGTTTTGCAGTGAAGACCGGGCAGAGCGATATGTTGACCACCTGAAATCCATCATCCGGCGGGTGCGGGCCCGAACCGCTGACATACCGGAAAATGAGAGAAAAAAGGTGTTTCACGGGTATAACCCCACGCATCTGGTCACCCTGGGCGGGGATACCTTCATGCAGGAGCGGATCGAATTTGCCGGGTGCATCAACAGTTCCGAATCGGTTGCCACCACCGGAAAACAAACCGGGCTTCATTCCGGATTGGGGGAAGTTTCCATGGAACAGGTGCTTGAGTGGAATCCGGATATTATTGTCATCAACTCCGGCTCCCCTGAAGATCTGGCCGGCAATCCCCAGTGGCGATCCATTGCCGCCGTTCAAAACAAACAGATCTATTGCCAGCCGGCGGGGGTGTTTATATTCAACCGGCCCACCGCTGAATCTGCTGCCCTGTATCCGCTGTGGCTGGCGGCCGTTGCCTATCCGGACAGATTCTCCGATATCTCTCTGAAAAAAGAGATAAAAAATTTTTACCGGGATATTTTTGATTTTGAACTGACCGAAGAGCAGGTACACAAAATACTTGCCGGCGATTATGAAGCAAAGATCATGAAAGGGGCACAGCTCTGAAATCCGATTATGATTGAGCAGCCGTCACCTTCAAAACGATCAACGGAATCTCCGACGAAAAGCAGCTCGCCGTATTTCAGAAGTCCGCAATTTTGTAATGTCGTCCTTTCCGGGCTTCTGGTAATCGTGATCCTTAATGCTTTAACCATGGGAAGAGCGGATATTTCCTTTGTGACAGGGCTGAAAATCCTGTTTTCAAGAATTATTCCCATCGACCCCACCTGGACGCAGACTTTAGATTGTGTGGTTATGGATGTCCGGTTGCCGAGGGTCATTGCCGGCCTTTTGGTGGGCGCCGGGCTTTCTGTTTCCGGGGCATCTTTTCAAGGCGTTTTCAGAAATCCGCTGGTCAGTCCCCACATCCTGGGTGTTGCCTCCGGCGCGGGTTTCGGTGCTGCCATTGCCATTTTACTGTTTGACAACATTGTTTATATACAGATTTCATCCTTTCTCTTCGGGCTACTGTCCGTAGGCCTGACCTATAGCCTGTCAAAAATTCATAAAACAACACCGATTCTCATGCTGGTACTTTCCGGCATCGTTGTGGGATCGCTGTTTTCCGCGCTGACGTCCTTTATCAAATATATTGCCGATCCCATGAACAAGATGCCGGCCATTGTATTCTGGCTGCTGGGTTCTCTGAATCATGTTGCCAACCCGGATCTTGTTATTGTAGCGCCGGCATTTATCATCTGTACCGCTATATTACTTCTGATCCGGTGGCGGATTAACCTGCTGGCCATGGGCGAAGAAGATGCCCGTGCGTTAGGGGTCAACACGGAGCTGCTCAAGGCAATGATCATCATCTGCGCAACGGTTATCACGGCAGCAGCCGTCTGCATCAGCGGCATCATCGGATGGATCGGTATCGTGATCCCGCATATCGGAAGGCTGCTGGTGGGCTCGGACCACAAAAATCTTCTGCCGGCATCGATGTTGATTGGGGCCATCTATCTGGTATCCGTGGATACCATTGCACGGACCGCTCTGGTCATTGAAATCCCCATCGGTATTCTGACTGCCATAATCGGTGCGCCGGTGTTTGCTTATCTGCTCAGACGAAACAGGCCCGGACGGTGATTTCTATGAACCGGACACAAATCAAAATTGAAAATGCCGGTTTCGGATATTTTGGTCCGAAAAAAGAACAGGTTTTTGAAAATGTCGACTTCTGTGTGAATGCCGGACAGATTCTCTGCCTGTTGGGTCCAAACGGCACGGGCAAATCCACCATATTAAAATGCCTGAACAACATTCTTAAAATTCATACCGGCAGGATCACTGTAAATGGAGAAAACATCTCCAGGCTGGCGCCATCGGATATTGCCGTAAATCTCGGGTATGTGCCCCAGTCGCTGTCATCGGCATTTCCCCTTCCTGTCCGGGATATCGTCGTCATGGGACGGGCAACGCATATCAGTATATTTTCCTCTCCTTCCGAAGAAGACATGGAAGTTGCCGAAACTGCCATGAAAAAAATCGGGATTTTCCATCTGGCCGACCGCACGTGCACCGGCATCAGCGGCGGAGAATGGCAGCTGGTACTAATCGCCCGGGCCCTGAGCCAGAGGCCCGGCATTATGCTGCTGGATGAACCTACGTCCCATCTTGATCTTGGAAACCAGATAAAAATTCTCGAAGTCATCACCCAGCTGGCCCGGGACGGTATGGCCATTATCATGGCAACCCATTTTCCCGATCATGCCTTTTTATGTGCCGACCAGGTAGTTTTGTTAAAAAACCGGCGGATTATGGCCCTGGGAACACCGGATGAAGTCATGACGGATATCAACATGGAAAAAGTCTATGGGGTAAAGATTAAGATCATGCAGGTGAAAGCCGGCATAGACAGAAAAGTCTGCATTCCCATACTCCGGAATTCATCCGATAGCGAATGTGGCCGCCATGAAATATAAAGCGGGCATTCAGGCACGGATTATACCGATTCTGCTGGTATGGATGATTTGTTTTCCCATGTACCGCGCTTCAGCCGTATCTTCACATCCGATATCGATCGTGGATGCCGCCGGCAGAACCATTTTATTGAAGAATCCTCCCCGGCGTATGGTTGTGGCGGGTTTTCAGGACATACGGGAAAAAACCTGTCCGCCACATATGAAGAACACATCGAGGTAATACAGACCCGGCGGCGGGGACCGGTGATACTGGCCATATAAATAAGGGCAGTCTAAAGGAGTAAAAATGGAAAAAGTAACAAACTGGCTCAGGCTGTGGGAACAGCTTGCAGAGACGCAAATCAAGGCTTTTGACCGGAAAAAACAACACCGGGGAGAGGATTCCTGGAAACATAAAGCCGCACACTTTGAAAGTCTGGTAAAAGAAAAGTGGGCAAAACCGGATTCCAGCAGACAGTTTCTGGCCTCAATCCTGGCAGAGAATCCGGGATCCACCGTATTGGATATCGGGGCCGGTACCGGCGCATGGAGTGTTTTTCTGGCACCGTTTGCTGCAGCGGTAACAGCGATTGAGCCCTCTGATGCCATGGGGGGAATATTAAAAAAGAAACTTGAAACGGAAAATATCGACAATATCCGTCTTGTGAAAGGCAGCTGGCCGGATGTGGAGGTAACGCCCCATGACTATGTACTGGCCGCGCACTCCATGTACTGTAATACGGATTTTAAGGCGTTCATCCGGAAAATGATATCATCTACCCGAAAAACCTGTTTTCTGTTGTTGAGGGCATTGTTTGCAGACTCAATCATGGCCAGGGCGACGCAGCATATCCAGGGACAGCCTTTTGACAGCCCCAATTTTCAGGTAGCCTATAACGCACTGCTTCAAATGGATATTTACCCGAATGTTCTTATGGAGACCGGCGCACCATGGACGCCCTGGGCAAGCGATTCTCAGAAAGAGGCCCTGGATGAAATAAAGAACCGGTTGGGGGTTCAGGACACCAGTGAACATGACGATTTTTTGATCTCTCTGCTGGACGTTCACCTGAAAGAAAAAGATGGAAAATATATCTGGCCGGTCGGTAACCGGTCTGCGCTCGTGTATTGGGACGTATAGGAAAAAAGGAAAAAAACAATGAAAAATTCATTTTGCTTACGGTCTGTGCTGTTTCTCCTGCTTTTGATATGTGTTTTGTCTCAAGCGCCTCTGGCAGATGCTTCGGTTGTAATCCCCGGACTGGATGATATCCAGGCCCGCATCGATGCCTTTAAGCCCGATCCCGAACACAAGGATGATATCTACGGCCTTATAGCCGTCAGGGATGCCATCACGTCATTAAGGGAAGGATCCGGCGGTATCGGCGCGTGCCTGATCAATGAAAAAACCGGCGAAGTTATCGCACGGGGAAGAAACCGCCAGTATGTACCGTATTTCAGAAGCGATCTTCACGCGGAAATGGACCTGCTGGACCGTTACGAAGACTGGATGAGGAAAAAAGGCGGCTCCGATTCCGCGGAAAATCCCCGCAATTGTGAAAACCTGGTGCTGATCAGTTCCGTGGAACCCTGCCCCATGTGCCTGACACGGATTATTAATTCAGGTATAAAAAAGATGTATTATATCACGCCGGATGAAAGCGGCGGCATGGTCAGCCGAATAGACAAACTGCCGCCGTTCTGGAAAGACCGTGCGGAAAACTGCGATTACCGGCCGGCACAATGCTCGCCGGAGATTCAGCAAATCGCCAGAGATCTTTTTGATTATTCCATGCGGGTATGGGCAAAGAAAAAGGCGGAAAAAAAGTTTGGGGTCGGGCCACAGTAACATATTGTAAAACAAAGAAAAGATGTCAAAAAACATCAATATTTCGGCCTTAATCGATCAATTTTTATGCTAAAACTGATGAATTCGTAAAAAGTGCCGACACCTGTCATTCACGCGTAGGCGGGAATCCAGAACGTTCTGAAATAGCTGGATTTATTATTTCAGGTGAATGGCAAATGAGGGCTGAATATGACTTTTACAAGGTCATCAAAACTGGCTGATTAAGGATGGGGGCTGTTGATCCCATAAAAACCTGTTTCCGGAATCCGGATTAGTGGCTTTGCCATATGGCGCCAGAGCTTCCCGAAGTTCAAAGGTGTCGTCAGCACAAACTATGTTTCTACCTTTTGCCCTGAACCCAAGGGTTTGTTTTATCGAGTTGATAAACGTTTTACTTCCGACGGCGATGCTCTGTGTCCACTTGTTTTCCTTACCTTTATTGTCAGCCTGCAATGCACTTTCCACCCAATTGCAGTGAGCAGCTTTTAAATCATCATGATTTTCAAATGCCAGCAAATTCATCAGACGATCAAAATCAATAATGCCTTTTCTTTTTCTGGGGTTCTGGATTTCATTATATCCACAAAACTCCCATTGTTTGGGATGGTCTACCACGCCGGCACGAACCATATTCATATCGATATAAGTGATACATTGCCTTAAATAGCGATTACTTTCCACGGCTGTAGCATGATAACGATCCTCCCAGAATGCCCCCTTCCTGCTTTTGCGGATATTGTATTCCTGGCCGGTTCTGCCGGCAACCAACTTTATTGAGTCCGGGATGACATTCCGGCCGCCATTATCAAATACAAGCAGGTGGATATGGTTTGATGTGACCATATAATTTAACACGCTCAACCCGCTGTATTTTTTCTTTGCCTGGAATAGCCACTCAATCCATCTGCGTCGATCTTTTGGGAATTTCAGAAGAAATTCTCTTTTATGGCAGCGGTGGGTGATATGCCAGATATGGCCGGGTATATAGTGCCTTTTTGCGCGAGCCATTTTTCGTCGATTTCCTTAACGGGGCAGTTTTAGGGTAAAATCGATCGATTAAGATCGATTCAGCGACGATTTTAAGGTATTTTTTTTGCAATGTCAATTACTTAGCGTGGCCCGACCCTGTTCTACTGTTCTAGCGCAAACGGCCATGCGAGGATTCCGCCTTCCATGACCTTGACATTTTTCCAGCCGTTGGCTTTCAGAAACAGGGATGTCTCATAGCCACGGAGGGATACCTTGCAGTAGCAGATAATTTCTCTTTCCTTATCCTGAGGAAGTTCATCCATGCGGCTGCGGACTTCGCCGAGGGGGATCAGTTTTTCTCCGATGCCAAGATGTATCATGTCGTATTCGTGCTGCTCACGGATATCGAGAATAAAGGGGGTTTTCCCGTTATCGAGTCTGCTTTTTACCTCAACGGCGGATATCGACTCCAGCCGGCCTTTCATCTTGTTGCCGAGGCTGTGGGCGGTGGCAATCAGGTTGTCGATGGCCAGAGAAAATGGTGGTGCATATGGCAGGTCGGCATTGGACAGATCCTCTACGGTCAAATTTCCCTGGATGGCCATGGCGGCCTGGCCGATCTGCTTGCTGACATCGCCCAGACCCACACACTGAACGCCCAGGACTTTTCCGGTAACCGCCTCTGCGACCATTTTGGTGACCAGGGGCTTGCCGTTCATGAAGGCGGGTTTGTCCGGGCCGGCTGTTATCACAGAGATGATGTTAAACCCGGCAGCTCTGGCCCGGGTTTCGGATAACCCGGTTGAGCCGGCAGAAAAATCAAATACCTTGCAGATACCGGTTTGAATGGTTCCCGGAAAGGTAACCCGGTTGCCTGCTGCGGCATTCTCGCCGGCGACGCGTCCCTGAAGGTTGGCCAGATCACCCATGGGGGCAAAGGTTTTGTTGCCGGTAATTCGATTATTGACCTCAACGCAGTCCCCGATGGCGTAAATGTCCGGATCGGAGGTCTGCATGTATTTGTTGACATCGATTCCCCCGAATTTTCCGATGGAAAGTCCTGCTTTCCGGGCCAGCGTTGTATTTGGGCTGACGCCGATGGCGATTACTGCCAGCTCGCAGGGCAGCGAAGTTCCATCGCTCAGTTTTATCGCCTCCAGTTTTTCCTTGCCGATAAATTCGGAAACCGCCAGATCCGTAATCACCTTTGCGGTTTTGCTGCGGACATGGTTTTCAACCAGTTTGGCAAGTTCCCAGTCCAGAAATGTCAGCACCTGGGGCAGCATTTCAACCACGGTTACCTGGATGCCGGATATCTGGAGGGCTTCGCAGACTTCTATGCCGATCAGCCCGCCGCCGATGACAATCGCCTGTTTTATGGCCCCCTGATCCCTGGCGGTTTTCAGGTAATCCACATCGGGCATGGAATGCATCGTTGAAATGCCGGGCAGGGTGTTGCCGGCAATGGGGGGCAACTTTGCGCGGGCTCCGGTGGCGATAATCAGCTTGTCATAGTCGAAGCGGGTTATTTCACCGGTTTTCAGGTTCTTACAGGTGACGGTGTGATTTTTTCTGTCGATCTCTGAGACTTCGGTTTCGATAAAGGCCTGGATGCCTTTGGAGGTTTGAAAAAAATCAGGGTCTCGGATGATACCGTAAGCCGTTGATATCAGACTTTTCCGGTCTTTGACTTCGCCGCTTACATAATAAGGATAACCGCATGATGCCATGGAAAGATCCGTATCTTTCTGGATGATGGTGATGTCGGCATGCTGATCCAGTCGACGGGCTTTTGCGGCCGCTTTAGGACCTGCGGCAGATCCGCCGATAACAATAATTTTTTTTCGATTCTTCATGATGATCCTTCCTGTTACGTTCCGTTATGTTTGTGGTATTTTTTTACGATTGTATGGGGGTGTCTGCATTTATATTTTCAATATATTACCCGGAATGTCTATCAGACAACATTATAATATTTAACTTATTGATTTTACAAATAAAATTTTTATGTCTAATACAGCCTGTTCGCCATTGCCCGTAATATATCCAAAAAATATGACAAGCATGTGTGCTTTGACGGGAGAACCGGATCGATGTACCGGATCTTCCGGTTGAAATTCGAACGATGAATCATTTGTCATCCGATTTTTCGAAATCTTCGGGCCGGTCTCCGGGTTACGGCGTCTCACCGTATCTGGATCGTGAGTCTCTGGTTAAACGCTTGAACCAGTCGAAGTGGAATAAGGCGGAGGTGGCCCGGCAGCTGGGTGTGAGTCGGACAGCTGTCTGGAAGTACATGAAAAAATGGAATATTTTTTTAAAAAGAGTTTTCTGTGCGCCTTGAGCGAAGCGGGCGGTAAATATGTCCGGTAAAAAGATTTCGTTTTTTTGACAGCCTTCAACGGATAAGGCACGGAGGATGTTTTCGGAAAATAAACGCTTTCGAGCACGTTGCCTCTAAACTTGTTATAATTTGCCGCTGCGGGCTTTTGGTGTTGATTCTTTCTCTGTTGTTTGTTTATGCTGGCCTTGATTCGGCCATTCTCAAATGGAGCTATATTCCGTATCCCTAAAATCCTTATTCTATATCACACCGCTGATGTATATACCGGCATTGTGCCGGTGATGACTGGCAGCCAATAAATAATCCGTATGATATTCAGGGAGGTTATGAATTAACCATGTCGATTTTGTTTGATACCACGAAAATGAATAACATGATTCTGAAAAACCGGTTTGTCCGTTCGGCAACATGGGAGGGAATGGCGACCGGCGACGGGTTCTGTACGCCCGAACTTACCCGGTTAATGGAGGCGCTTGCCGAGGGCCGGGTGGGAATGATTATCACCGGCCATGCCTATGTTCAGCGTGACGGGCAGGCTGGCCCCGGGCAGCTGGGCATTTACTGCGATGAGCAGGTGGAAGGCCTCAGGCAGATGACCGGGGCGGTTCATCATGCGGGTGGAAAAATCGTTCTGCAGCTGGCGCATGCCGGGTGCCAGGCGGTAACTCAGCTGACCGGGCACCCGGCCAAAGGGCCTTCCTCGCCGGCCGGAGAACCTGATGGTGACGTCCGCGAGATGACGCGGGATCAAATCCGTCAGATGGTGGAATCATTTGGTGACGGCGCACGTCGTGCTCTGGAAGCCGGCTTTGACGGGGTGCAGATTCATGCTGCTCACGGGTACCTGCTGAATCAGTTTTTGTCCCCTTATTTTAATAAACGTACCGATGAATACGGTGGCAGTCCGGAAAATCGCTATCGATTGATCGTGCAGATCTATCGCAGGGTTCGGGCAATCGCAGGAAAGGATTATCCGGTATTGATCAAACTCAATTCGGAAGATTTTCTGCCGGATGGTTTCAGCCTGGATGAGATGATACGCCTGTCGGGCGTACTCGAAAAAGAGGGGATCGATGCCATTGAAATGAGTGGCGGGACGCGTTATTCCGGTAAATACATATTTTCCAGGCCGGGGAAAATCGCTTCAGAGGATGAGGCCTATTACCGTAAGGCGGCCATTCGGTATAAGCAGCAGATCCATGTGCCGTTGATCCTGGTCGGCGGAATCCGGTCTTTTCCGGTGGCTGAAGCGCTGGTAAACGATGGCGTGGCCGACTATATATCGCTGTGCCGTCCGCTGATCTGTGAGCCGGATCTGATCCGGCGCTGGGAGTCCGGTGACCTTCGAAGTGCCGCGTGTATTTCGGATAATCTGTGCTATGGCCCGGCCCGGGACGGTAAGGGGATTTTTTGCGTCACGCGGGAAAGGCTGGCAGCAGGCAGTAAGAAGTAGGGAGTAAACAGCTATCCGGTGACAGAGGACAGAGGTCAGAGAACAGATAGCAGGCAGCTGTTTTCTGACCGCTGTCCTCTGCTTTTTGACCTTTGTGCCCTCTGCTGACTGAATTTTATCCGGGAAATTTGCAAATTCGGCGTATTCTCCCCGCGATTTGGCCTGTCAGAAGAGGGTGAGCCCTAAAGGAGATGACCATGAATCCTGAACGCAAACGCGCGGTTCTGTGTCCCGGTTGCAACAAGCTGATCAGCAGCGATGAATCCCGCTGCCCTTACTGCGGCATGCGCAATCCGGGCGCATGGTGGAAACACACGGCCTTCATCAAAGGATTCAAAGATGCGCAATGGTATGTTCGAATTATCATTTACATGAATGTCGCCATGTATTTGATATCGTTAATTATTTATCCGAGGGAATCCGGGTTTCGGTTTGATCCCATGTCCCTGGTTTCCCCCTCGAATCAGAATCTTCTGCTGCTGGGAGCCACCGGAACGGTTCCCATCGACCGGCTGCACCGCTGGTGGACCCTGATTTCTGCCAATTATCTTCACGGGGGGATCTTTCATCTGCTGTTCAACATGGTGGCGTTTCGTCAGATAGCCGCTCTGATTGTTCAGGAATATGGCGTTTACCGGATGGTATTGATCTATCATGTTTGCGGTATCTGCGGGTTTTTGCTCTCGTATCTGGCCGGAGTTTCCTTTACCATCGGCGCATCGGCCGCTGTCTGCGGCCTGATCGGTGCTGCCATGTATTACGGCAAAAGCCGGGGCGGCACCTATGGACAGATGATTTACAAGCAGACCGGCGGCTGGGTCATCTCCATTATCCTGTTCGGAATGCTGATGCCGGGTATCAACAACTGGGGCCATGCCGGAGGATTTGTTTCGGGTGCGATTCTCGCCTTTTTGCTGGGATATCATGAAAAGCGGAAAGAAAATCTGGCCCATAAGATGCTTGCCGCCGCATGTATGACCGGTACCGTCGGGATACTGATCTGGTCGGTGATGCAGGCACTGGCCTATTGAGATGGCAAAATAAAAAGTTCAGGCTCAGGGCGGCTTAAATTCTGCGGAATGCGCGATACCTGAGCGCGCCTCATAAACAATCCGGCAGATTGACACGCTGAGATCGGGTTGATAAACGCAGACTTCGAAAAGACTTCTTATTGATTGAAAATATTTGAAATTCGAAATTTCAGTATTGACAGTCTTCGACGAATAATGAAGAATTGTCAGCTGCTATCCTACGGCATAAATGAATTGCATATCCTTGAAAAATTTTCTATATGCTTCCAGAATTTGTTTATTGCAACACCATTGGTGGCAAGGGGTTTCCCTCTTTTGTCAGATAACGTCCAAGTCAATAAAAAAGGATTATAATGAAATTGAAAAGTACTCTTGAAAGATGGACAATTCAGGATTCTACGGACCTTTATCAAATTCAGAGCTGGGGGGCAGGTTATTTCAGAATTTCCGAGGACGGTAATGTGACGGTCAATCCGGTTCTCGATAAACCGGAATTGTCTGTCAGCCTGATGGACATTGTGTCCGGTATCGTAGAACGGGGCTATGAAATGCCGGTTCTGCTTCGCGTCGAAAATATTCTGGAGTCCCAGATCAGTCAGCTTCATGAAAGTTTTCGTGCTGCAATAAAACAAAACAACTATCAAGGTGACTTTAAGGGGGTATATCCTATCAAGGTCAATCAGCAGCAGCAGGTCATCGAGGCGATCACCCGTTTCGGCGCCCGTTACCATCACGGCCTGGAGGCCGGAAGCAAGGCGGAACTGATTGCCGCCCTTTCACTTCTCGAGGATAAAGAAGCCTGTCTGATCTGTAACGGCTATAAAGATAAGGATTTCGTCGATCTGGGCCTCTATGCCGGCAAAATGGGATTTAAATGCTTTTTTGTGGTTGAGATACCCCGCGAAGTGGATCTGATTCTCGAACGCTCCAGAGCGCTCAATATCCGTCCCCTGATCGGCGTCCGGTTCAAGTTGTCCACTCAGGCCGGGGGACACTGGACCGAGTCCGGGGGGGACCGGAGCATTTTTGGCCTGAATACGACTCAGATTGTGGAAGTCATTGAGAAGATAAAAGAAAATGATATGCTGGATTGCCTGCAGCTGCTTCATTATCATCTGGGATCACAAATTCCCAATATCCGGGACATTCGTTCAGCGGTGCTGGAGGCTTGCCGGGTGTATTCAGGCATGGTCAACGAAGGGGCCGCCATGAAGTATTTTGATATCGGTGGCGGCCTTGCGGTGGATTATGACGGATCTCACACCAATTTTACCAACAGCCGCAACTACACGCTGGATGAGTATTGCTCAGATATCATCGAGTCCATCATGTCCACACTGGATGAAGAGCATGTAGCGCATCCGACCATTATCACTGAATCCGGCCGGGCCACGGTCGCTTATTATTCGGTGCTGCTGTTTAATATTCTGGATGTGAACCGTGTTGAGGATCTGACGCTGCCGGAAAAATTTCCGGAAGATGGGCCGGAAGAGATCCGGAATTTAATCGAAGTGTTAAATACCCTGTCGGTAAAAAATATTCAGGAATGCTTCAACGATGCAATTTATTATCGGGATCTGGTCCGGCAGCTGTTCAGGCATGGTGAAATTTCCCTGCGGGAGCGAAGTCTGGCTGAAAAGATTTTCTGGCATATTGTCAAAAAAATCAGCCTGAATATAGAAAATATGAAATATGTTCCCAAGGATCTGGAGTCGATTGATGTGGCCCTGTCCGATACGTATTATGCAAATTTCAGCGTATTTCAATCTCTTCCGGATTCCTGGGCCATCGGCCATCTGTTTCCGGTCATGCCCATTCACCGGCTGGATGAAATGCCGACCTGTAAGGCCATTCTGGCGGATATTACCTGCGACTGTGATGGAAAAATTGACCGGTTCATTGATATGCACGGGGTCCGGCACGCCCTTTCGGTTCATGAACTCCAGGAAAATAAAGATTATTATCTGGGGGTATTTCTGGTGGGGGCCTATCAGGAAACGCTGGGAGATCTGCATAACCTTTTCGGAGATACCAACGTGGTCAGCATCCGTGTGGAAGAAACTGGTGAATACACGTTTGTTCGTGAACAGGAGGGAGATTCCGTGGCTGACGTGCTCTCATATGTGGAGTTCGATGCCAAAAACATGGTGGAGCGGGTCCGCAAGACCGCCGAAGAGGCGGTTCAGGAAAAAAGAATTACGGCTCAGGACCGCCGGGATATCATGCGGGCCTATGAGGATGGTTTGCGCGGCTATACTTATTTTGAGCGATGAGAAAATTTTATCCACAGATTTCACGGATTATGCAGATTTAAGGAACAATTCCATTGATTAATCTGTGCCAATCTGTGAAATCATGTGGATGAGAGTGACCTTTTAACGGCTCAACGGTATCAGGCTTCCGGGAGAGGCTGCGTCAGGGGATCCTATCGCTTGTGCCGTCGTTTGAATCGTTCGTGCAGTTCATCCAGTTTTTTCTGCTGATCCGGGTTCAATTCCTTTTTTATCCGGGCAATGCCCTGGGCGATAATCCCTTTCATTTCCTCTCGGGTTTTACGAAAATGATCTCGGGTTTGCGTCTGGATCTGATCCACGATGGCTTCGATCCGGGGCTTCTGGTCCGCGGTCAGATCCAGTTGCCGGACCAGGCGTTTCATGACGGTCATTTTTGCCGTTTCAGGTTTTCTGTGGCCGGAAAATTGATATTTTAAAAACAGCCCGGTCCCCAGGGAACCGATGAGTGCTCCCAAAAAAAATATCAGAACGATACCCGTGATAAATTTCCATTTTTTCATATTCTCACCTCATGGGACGAATAATTGGGCCAGTGTAATCTCTTCGGTATCTTCAAACAGGCTGAACACCTCATGGTCGGCCAGTATGTCCAGTTGTGTCAGGCAAAAGGCCGCAACGAGAATCAGCACCAGCGCCGCCGGGGACAAACGCCAGACAACCTGTTCAAACCACATAAACACATCTGCTCCGGAAGGCAGCGGCCCAAGGCTCCGGATACGGTCCATGACCTGCGCGCACCGGATATCCCCGGCATCGGTTTTTCCCTCCAGCTGATATGTCTGCCGGAATATGGATGTCAGCTTTTTTATTTTTTTTTGAATCAATGTCTTCCCCCTTCGGTTTCTTCAATCCATGGTGTCAATATTTTATGAAGTTTTTTCCGGGCGCGATAGGATCGGATTTTTACGTTGGCAATGCTCCATCCCAGAAGTTGGGAAACTTCTTTTCCGCTCAGCCCCTCCAGATGCACCAGTTCGAGAATGATCCGTTCTTCGGCGGATAATTGGTTCAGTGCGGTATCCAGAAGCTCCCGGGCTTCTTTTTTCCGCACAATGTCATGGTATGACAGACTCGATTGATCGGACAACACCTGTTGAAGCCAGTCCTGATGCCGATCGCTCAGTTCGCTCATGGGCCTTTCCCTGGATCGGTATCGTTTTCTCCAGAAATCATAACAGGTCCGGACGGCAATGACGGACAGCCACGGTTTGAAGCTGTCTTTTTTTTTGTAATTCGGCAACGCCTGATAGGCACGCACAAAAACATCCTGAGCCGCTTCGTCGGCATGGCTTCCGGGGATATGTTTTCTGATAATTTTCATCACATGCCCCTGATATTTTTTCAGCAGATATTCAAAGGCGTTTACATTGCCGCCAATGACCTGTTTGACAATGTCATCATCTGCTACGCATGTCATATCCCATATCCCGCTGCATCACTTTATTACACCATTTGAAATTTCAGACGTCCCTTTATCGGGTGATACAATGCCTTGACAGCCTGGAAACACAGTCGGATAAAATCTTTTTTTGCGGGGGATGCAAAGAGATTTTATCCGATGTGTTTCAGACAGCCGAATTCTACCATTATTCGCGGAAGATGTCTTTTCTCATTTGTCTTCGTTCCCGCATTTTGTTCAGATGCGTTGTTTTCAGCTGTTCATACTGGTTTAACTGATCCGGAGTCAGCACGGATTTTACGCTGGACATGACGGTTGCCCGTGATACCATCATCTCTTCCAGTAACGGAGACAGCTGCTGCCAGGCCTGACGCACTCCGGTTTCATTGAATTGATCCGTACTGATTGCCGAATGAAGCTGCTGTCTGGCTTCATGGAGTCGAGCCCTGATCGCTTCAGTTTCTTCCTGATGTTTGGTAAGGATCTCATTTACTCTGGTTTGTTGAGACTCGGACAGGTTCAGGCGGTTTAACATCTTCATGCCGAAATTCCTTTTCCCCGTCATCGGATGATCAAACGCTTGAACACTTGCGGAGGATATCCCCAGAAAGAGGATTGAAAATACGAGCAGGCCGATTCGTTTTTTAAAGGTGTGTTTCATGATGTCCCTTCCTTTTTCGTTCTATGTGTTTTTTTGCTGTGAATTTTCCCTTTATCATCCCAGTCGTGGATGGCTTCGGTAAAGTTACAGATTTAATGTCCGGAAGAGGAAAAATAATAAATCCGAAATACCGGAGTTGTACGGGGACCGATGAAAGGTTGCAAATGGCACGTCCCGGTCTTGCCGCAGTTAGCTATGGATTATTTCTGTCCGATTGGTATAATACGGAAAATATTATAAAGATTGCGGCATGGGCTGCCAGGCAGGAGGCGAATGAAAAAACAAGGCATCAGGTTCGATACTGTTTTGAAAAAAATTTTTACGGCGATGATGATTCTGGCGTTGATCACAGGCGTTGTTCTGCCGGCAACGGCCTTTGGGATCACCATAAAACAGGAAGAGGCACTTTCCGTTGAATTTATGAAAATGGTTCGAGAGCGGTATGAATTTGTGGAAGATCCGGATATTGTCAATTATGTCAATTCAGTTGGCTGCACCCTGACCAGCGTGCTTCCGCCTCAACCGTTTCCGTTTCATTTTTACGTTATCCGGAAAGACGAATTCAATGCCTTTGCGGCGCCGGCGGGTCATATATTCATATTCACCGGTCTGCTCAAGGCCATGGACAGCGAGGAGGAACTTGCCGGAATCATGGCGCATGAGATTGCTCATGCAACCTGTCGCCACATATCCGAGAGTATCGATCAGTCTAAAAAGACCCAGATCGTCTCTCTTGCGGGTATTGCCGCAGGCATACTGCTCGGAATTGGCGGTGCGGGTGAACTTTCTCAGGCCGCAACCATCGGTTCACTGGCCGGAGGCCAGTCGATTGCGATGGCATACAGCAGAGAATATGAATTTCAGGCAGACCGGTACGGAGCAACCTATGTCACTCTTGCCGGATACGGGCCTGAGGGATTTCTCCATTCATTGGAAAAAATTCAGAACAGAAACTGGTTCGGAGACGAGATCCCGACGTATCTGTCCACTCACCCTCCGGCAAAGGAGCGGCGTAATCATATCGTGGCCTGGCGGGAACGGACTCAGCTTTCCGGCGCATCGGTCGATAATCCCGCAAGACCTGATGTGTTCGCCAGAACGCATACCCGGATTATTGCCCTTTACGGGGATGAAACTCTGGCGATGAATCAATTCAGGAATGCCATCGCCAAAGAACCGGAAAACGCCATGGCCCATTACGGCTACGGATTGATTCTGGCCAGAACCGGAAACCGGAAAGATGCCATTACCCATTTGAAAGCAGCGCTCGAAGCAAAAGCGTTGGATCCGTATATGCTCGGAGATCTGGGGCGTATTTACTATATGGATGGTCAATATGAGCATGCGCTGGATTTGCTTGATTTCAGTGCCCGGCCCCCGTCGGCCACGGTTGAGAGTCTGTTTTATCTCGGCAGCTGCCAGATGAAAATGGAAAAGCTGGATGAGGCGGAAAAATCGCTTCTTGCGCTGTTGAAAAAAGATCCGGAGTATGTAAATGCATTCCACGTTCTGGGCGAAGTCTATTACAAACAGGACCGGAAGGGCGAATCTCATTATTACCTGGGACTGTATTATCAGGATAAACGGGAGTTTAAAACGGCTATATTTCATCTTCAGCAGGCCTTGAAACTGACAACCGATCCGGACAGGAAAGAGAAAATCGAAAAAAAACTGGCGTCAATGCAGAAGAAAACAGTAAAAGATCGAAACGGACCGGGGAAGCCGGATGCAAGCCAGCATTCCGGTTTCTGACGTTTTTCGGGGCAATTCAGCCCCTCTCATCCTTCGGCGCTGAAACGGTGGATAACCCCGCATCATATATCTTCGAACGATCCCCTTTCATAATCAAAGGCGCTCGCTCAAGCATCAGCCTTGACGCCGGCCCCGGGTATGCGGCAGCCACAAATTTTGTGATATCCGGGCAAAAAATTTTATCTATACTGTAACCTTTTCTGAATGGCATCCGACTTAAGCCATTACATGCCGCAGGATGCAGATAAGTTGTCTTGATCTGCCGGTATCTGCGGTTTGACGGCCGTAATCAACCGGGGGCTTGGCTCTGTGACCCCGGATCCGCCGGCGCAGTATCGCAAAATGAGGAGCGAAAACCGACGCCGGTTGCAATAACAGGATTTAAAATCCGTTTATAAAAAAAGGAAGAATGCTCATGAAAGCGTTTACGTTTATCCAGCAGCGGTTTCCCAAACGGGCGTTGATCATGTTGGCTGTGACAGCCATATTTGCAAGTACCAGCGCCTTTGCGCAAGGAAGGCCTTTGAGGGGCAGAGACCTTCAATATCATGGAACTCACGCCGGGAGGGTCATTCCGCGTCTTTCGGCCGGATTTTACACCGTGATGGTGGCGGGACTGACCTATTTTGTCCTCAATGATATTTACTATCGTAAGGTTCCAGCCGGCTATGAAGCGGTTGCCGTACCGATGCCGGTTGCCGACGTTACAAAAGGCCATGGCGTAGTCACGGCTGCCGGACAGGTGGCGGTTACCATTCACCTGTTGAATGTCCGGTCCGGACCCGGAAAAACACACGGGGTGATCGGGACGGTGCAAAAGGGTGACCGGCTTGCTGTCATGGGACAGGCGCCGGGCTGGTTGTATGTGAAATTACCGTACGGCGGGTTTGGATGGGTCAGCAATCAGTATACCCGGAGCGCAGGGCCAAAACCGCTCGGGTAAAGTGAAAAACGCTGAACCATTAGTATTGTTTGTGGGGATATTTTTATGGTAATAACGAAAAATTATTCTATATTAGGAGCGGTTAATGGCCATCAGCCATCAGCTGTTTTTATTGGTTTTCAGACTTTCTCGCATTCTGATTTAAAAAATTTGGTGAAGTACCTGTTTTGGGTCAGCTGTGAATCAGGAATCGATATATGAAAAATAAATTTATTGCGGGGGCATGCCTTTTGATAGCGGCCCTTTTTTTAACGTCCTGCTCAGGATTCAACTCCGGAATCAGGCCTGATTCCATGGCCGATGTGCCGAAGGCGTATTCTTTATACGAAAATGAAGTGAGCGGATTTCCTCAGCGATGGTGGCGGCAGTTTGACTCCCCGACGCTCGATTCGCTGATCGAAGAAGCCCTCTCCGGCAGTTTTTCTCTGAAGGAGGCCTGGGCGCGGCTGAAACAGGTAAGGGAGCTGGCGGTTCAATCAGGCGCCGGTCTGTATCCGGATCTTAATGCTACCTCCGGTGCATCCTGGACGCGGCAGAACGCCGACAGCGTGTCCATGGAACGTGAGTCAAAGGATTTTTCACTGGGCCTGGCCGGCAGTTATGAGCTGGATCTGTGGGGACGGATTCGTTCCGGGCGGCAAGCCGATCTGCTGGAGGTGTCTGCCAGCCGGGAAGAGATCAGCACGGCAGCGATGACACTGGCGGCAGGGGTAACCAGCCGATGGCTGGATATCATTTCGCAGACCATGCAGCTCGGGGTGCTGGAAAAACAGCTTCAAACCAATACGACCTATCTGGAACTGATCGAACTTCGATTTCAGAATTCTATGGCAACGGCACTGGATGTGTTTCAGCAGAAACAGATCGTTGAAAAGATCAAGTCCCAGATTCCGTCCGTGGCGGCTCAAAAACAGCTGCTGGCGCACGAACTGGCGGTATTGATCGGAAAACCGCCACAATATGAACTGAACATTGAAAATAACTTCCTTCCGGATCTGATCCCGATTCCGGCGGCCGGGATTCCCGCTGATCTGCTGTCAAAACGTCCGGATATCCGGGCCGCAGGGTTCAGGCTCCAGGCCGCGGACTGGCAGGTGGCTGAAGCACGCGCCAACCGGCTCCCGACCATCAGTCTGTCTGCTCAGGCCTTGTACTCTGCCGATCAGCTGGACCTGATTTTTGATAACTGGCTGTTGAATCTTGCGGGCAATCTGGTCGGGCCGCTGATTGATGGAGGACAAAGATCATCCGAGGTCAGACGTCAGCAGGCGGTCGTGGATGAGAAACTGGCAGCCTATCGGCAGACCGTCTATACGGCCATCAAAGAGGTAGAAGATGCGCTGGTTACCGATTGCCGGAAACAGCAGCGCATCACGGCGCTGGAATCTCAGATTGATGCTGCCCGCAAGGCGCTTGAAGAAGCCAGACAACGATATTTCAAAGGGGTAAATGACTACCTTCCGGTGTTGACCCAGTTACTGGCGGTTCAGGGACTCGAGCTGGATCTGATTCAGGAGAAAACTCAGTTGCTGACTAACCGGGTTGGGCTTTACCGGGCGTTGGGTGGAACCTGGACGGACGCGTTGAAAGATGAGCGCCCCTTCGGGGCTTGAGGGCATTAACATCAGATGAACGAAAACAGGTCATATGAATACGGAAAATAATGTTGAAATGATGGAAAAAACGAGTCGCTGGAAACTGGTATTGAAGATACTTCTGCCTTTGCTGGTTCTGGCTGTTGGTGCCGCGGGGGCGTATCAGATGAGCCGGACCGGACCGGAAGCCCAGCGCAAGAAACCGGAAAAACCGCTTCCCATAGTGCAGATAATGAGGCTTCAGGCATCCTCCGAACGCGTCGTGGTGCCGGCCATGGGCTCCGTTATTCCCGCCATGGAGCTTCAGCTCAGGTCCCGGGTATCGGGGCATGTTGTCTCCGTTCATCCGGAATTTACAGAAGGAGGCATTGTAAAAGCCGGTGAAGAAATGGTTCTGCTCGATCCGGAAGACTATCGCCTGGCGGTGGAAAAACAACAAACCCGGGTTGTCAATGCCCGATACGCTCTTCAACTGGAAATGGGGCAGCAGTCAGTTGCCAAACGGGAATGGCAGATTGTCAACGCGGGCAAGCCGGTAGATGGCCCGGTAAATGGCATGGATAAGGCGCTGGCTTTGAGAAAACCACATCTGGAAAATGCGCAGGCCGATCTGGCTTCGGCCGAGGCAGATCTGAAACAGGCCCGGCTCAATCTGGACCGCACCCGGGTCATAGCGCCGTTTAATGCCGTGATCCTTGCAAAAAATGTCGCAAAAGGCTCCCAGGTATCCACGCAGGACGAGCTGGCACATCTGGTGGGAACCGATGAATTCCGGGTTCAGGTGTCCATCCCTGTGGATGCCCTGAAATGGATTGCGGTTCCCCGAAAAGCCGGTGAACCGGGGGCGGTGGCGCGTGTTTTTTACGGGAATAATTCCGGTGCTGTCAGTGAGCGTGTCGGGCAGGTCATCCGTCTGCTGGGAGAGCTGGAAACCGAGGGGCGAATGGCCCGGATTCTGGTTGCCGTAAAAGACCCCCTGGCACTGAACGTATCCGGTGAACAAAAGCCGCCACTTTTTATCGGACAGTACGTCCGGGTGGAAATCGACGGCGTCTATCTGAAAGAGGTATTTTCCATACCGCGTTCTGCTTTAAGGGATGACTCCCGGATATGGATTGCCGGAAGCGATGGAACCCTCCACATCCGGCCCGTGGATACGATCTGGCGGGATGAACACAGAGTTATCGTAAAAGACGGACTTCAGGAAGCAGAAAACCTGATCATCTCCGATATCGCGGCTCCCGTGGAAGGAATGCCGATACGGACGGAGTGAAAAGGTCAGAGTTCAGAGGTCAGAAATCAGTGGCAAATTGTTAATTGTTTTTTATTCAACCCTCAACCAATAACTGATAATAACCAACCACCATGAAACAAACAGATAACAACGATATATCCCGCGGTCCCATTGCCTGGATGGCCGGAAACAGTGTGGCGGCCAATCTGGTGATGATTGTGTTGTTCGTGGGCGGACTGATTTTCGGTATCCAGATGAAACAGGAAGTGTTCCCCGAGTTTGACACGGATTCGGTTACCGTGACGGTGTCCTATCCCGGCGCAAGCCCTGAGGAAGTCGAACAGGCCATCATCCTGGCGATTGAAGAGGCGGTTCAGGGCCTTGACGGTGTCAAGGAAATCAGTTCCTCGTCCAGTGAGGGCTCCGGGGTGGTAACTGTGGAAATGCTCGTGGGAGAAGATATTCAGAAACTGGCCCAGGACGTCCAGAGTGAAGTGGATCGCATTACCACGTTTCCGGAAGAGGCCGAGCAACCCCAGGTGGAGATAGCCACGCATCGCAGGGATGTGGTATCTCTGGCGCTTTATGGTGATCAGAACGAACGGGTTCTTCGCGAAACTGCCGAGCAGATTCGGGACGGGCTGCTTCAGGACCCTGGCATTACGCAGGTGGAACTGGACGGTGTCCGTGATTTTGAGATCCGTATTGAAGTCCCTCAGGCAAATCTGCGGACGTATAATCTGACCCTGGAGGATATTGCCGACCGGGTGAAAAACGCTTCCGTAGAACTTCCCGGAGGCAGCCTGAAGACCGAAGGCGGTGAAATTCTGGTGCGGATGAAGGAACGCAGGGATTACGGCAGAGAGTTCGCCCGGATTCCCATTATTACCACCAGTGACGGCACCCAGGTCCGGCTCGAAGATATCGCCACAATCATCGACGGGTTTGAAGACTCGGACCGGTTTGCCACGTACAACGGCAAACCGGCCGTCATGCTCGATGTCTACCGGGTAGGAGACCAGACGCCCATCAGTGTATCGACAGCCGTTCATGATTATATCAAACAGTATCGGCATACCATGCCGCCGGGGCTTGAGGTGGCTACCCAGAACGACAAATCCGAAGTTTACAGGCAGCGGGCGGAGCTTCTGCTTGGCAACGGATTTCTCGGCCTGATCCTGGTATTTATTCTGCTGGGACTGTTTCTGGAGGCCCGGCTGGCCTTCTGGGTGGCGATGGGAATTCCCACATCATTTCTCGGGGCACTTCTTTTTCTGCCGTTCATGGATGTCAGCATCAATATGATGTCCATGTTTGCATTTATTGTGGCGCTGGGTATCGTGGTGGATGATGCCATCGTGGTGGGAGAAAATGTCTATTTCTACCGGCAACAGGGACATTCCTACATGAGGGCTTCCATTCTGGGGGTCAGGGAAGTGGCAATGCCGGTGGTGTTCAGCATCCTGACCAATGTGGTGGCATTCATGCCGCTTTATTTTGTGCCGGGCATTCCCGGAAAGATGTTCAGGACCATACCGGTCGTTGTGATTACGGTGTTTCTGATTTCCCTGGTAGAAAGTCTGTTTGTCCTGCCGGCGCATTTAGGGCATCAGAAGAAGCGAAGTCCCCGGGGTGTTTTCGGCTGGTTGCATCGGGGCCAGCAGCGATTCAGTAACGGGTTTTCCCGGATGATTCAACAGGTGTATGCGCCGTTTCTGGAAAAGACGCTTGCCTGGCGATACCTGACACTGGCCATCGGGCTGGTGGCTTTGCTGGTGGCACTGGCTTATGTGAAAAGCGGCCGGATCGGTACGGCTTTATTCCCCCGGATCGAATCGGATTTTGCCTATGCCGAGGCCGTTCTTCCCTATGGCTCCTCGGTTGTAAAAACCGGGGCTGTCCAGAACCAGCTGGTTGAGGCCGCCATGAGGGTCGCATCTGAAAACGGCGGGGACCTTCTTGTGAAAGGTATTTATGCTCAGATCGGGGGAAGTTCTAGGATTTTAGGGACCTCCGGCGGTCATGTGGCCAGTATCCGGGTGTATCTGACCGCATCTGACGTTCGTCCTGTTCAGACAGGCGATTTTATCAACCAATGGCGCAATGAGACCGGTGATATTCCGGGGCTGGAAAACCTCGCGTTTCGTTCCGATATTGGCGGACCCGGATCAGGAGCGGCACTGACGGTCGAACTGAGTCACCGTGATCTGGACATGTTGAAGACCGCCGGCGAAGATCTGGCAAAAGCGCTGGACTATTTTCCCAATGTCAAGGATATCTATGACGGATTTGCCATCGGCAAACAGCAGCTGGATTTTGTAATCCGTCCCGAAGGCCGGGCCCTGGGATTGACGGCCCGTGAGGTGGCCAGCCAGGTGCGCAACAGTTTTTATGGCGCCGAAGCCCTTCGCCAGCAGCGGGGCCGGAACGAATTGACGGTCAGGGTGAGGTTGCCGGAAAACGAGCGGGTTTCCGAATATCATCTGGAGCAGCTGATGATCCGGACACCGGGCGGGGTAGACGTTTTGCTTCGGGATGTGGTCGATATCAGCAGAGGGCATGCCTACACGGAAATCAACCGGCGGGCCGGTCGTCGGGTTATCACTGTTTCGGCAGATGTGGATCCTCCCAGCCAGGCGGAACGGGTGATTTCGTCCCTGAAATCCGATGCCCTCCCGGATCTGATCAATCGCCATTACGGGCTCCGGTACAGTTTCGAAGGCCATCAGGCTGAAATGCGGGACAGCATGACAAGCCTGGGATTAGGGCTGTGCATGGCCCTGCTGGCCATGTACGGGCTTCTGGCCGTACCGTTTAGAAGCTATACCCAGCCGGCTATTGTAATGATCTGCATTCCGTTCGGAATGGTCGGGGCGCTGCTGGGCCATCTGTTGATGGGCTACAGCCTCAGTGTCATGAGCATGTTCGGTGTGGTGGCCCTGTCCGGCGTGGTCGTCAATGATTCTCTCGTGCTGATTGACTTTGCCAACCGCCGCAGGCAAGGCGGTGATTCTGCCGTCGCCGCCATACATGCGGCCGGAATTCAACGATTCCGTCCCATTCTGCTGACCACCCTGACGACTTTCGGAGGACTGGCGCCCATGATTATGGAAACATCCCGCCAGGCCAGGTTTTTGATTCCCATGGCCATTTCCCTTGGTTTCGGTGTGCTGTTTGCGACCCTGATCACCCTGGTACTGGTGCCGTCACTGTATCTGATTGTGGAAGACGTTCACCAGCTGGCGGGTGTGCCTCAACATTCCGTTCAAAAGCCGTCAGGAATCTGAGGGCAGAGGACAGAGGACAGAGGACAGAAGTCAGAGGACAGAAGTCAGAAGTCAGAGGACAGAGGACAGAAAGCAGCAGACAGAGGACGGGCGGTAAATCCAAAAGAATAGGAAAGAGAGTTCCAGCAAATGACAGATCCAAATTTAATGGCAAAATACCGGAACCAGGCCCAGATGCTTGCGAACAAAGTCAGAAAACGCTACAAGCATCTGCGCAAAGGCTTTGACCGGCAGAATATCGAGGTTTTCAGACTTTACGATTGGGACATACCTGAAATACGGGCTGTCGTCGACTGGTATGCGGGGCATCTGGTAATTGCTGAATACACCCGGCAACAATCCACGCCCGAATGGCTGCCGATGATGGGAGAGGCGGTTGCACAGGCACTCGGGGTTCCTTCATCAGATGTTCATCTTAAAGAACGACGCGTGGGCCGTCAGGACGGAAACCGGTACAGCCGCATCGATAATACAAATAAAAAAATCATCATGTCCGAACGGGATTTGAAGTTCTATGTAAACCCCTACGACTATATCGATACCGGACTTTTTTCCGACCACAGAAATACCAGACAGATGGTACGGGAGGCGGCTGAGGGCAGGGATTTTTTGAATCTTTACTGCTACACCGGGTCATTTTCCTGCTACGCGGCAAAGGGCGGGGCCCGGACCACGGTGTCTGTCGACAGATCGGAAACCGCTGTCAGATGGGCCCGAGAGAACATGGAACTCAACGGGATTGCCGAAGAGGGCAATACGCTGATCAAGTTTCATATATTTGACTTTCTTGAAAAAGCGAAACGCAAAAATCAGACATTTGACCTGGCGGTGGTGGATCCCCCCTCATTTTCAACCAGCAGAAATATACGGGATACGTTTGACATATCAAAGGATCATCCGGTACTGCTCAAGGCGGTTCTAGACGTGATGCGGGACGGCTCCACGATTTTCTTTTCCACAAACCACCAGGATTTTCAGCCGCGCCTGGCACATTTGCAAGTTACCGATGTGGTGGAAATTACGTCGTTCACCATTCCGGAAGACTACGTCAGCAACAAGAAACCGATCCACCGCTGCTGGAAAATCAGGGTGTAGACCGCCTGCGGTTTTCAGCGATCTGTTTTTTCTGCTTTTCCACCCGGCTCCGCCAGTCCATGTCCGTGTTCAGATAGATGTCTGCCAGGCGATTAAATTCCGTTGCCTGCCGGTAGTTGCCCTTCATTCGCCAGGCTTCGGCCAGATAATAGTAGTTTTCCCCGTTTCTCGGATTGAGGCTGATCGCTTTTTCAAAAAAATTTATCGCATTGTCCGCATCGCCATTTTCCAGAAAAGTCTGCCCCTGGCGGGTCAGCTGAAGAGAGGCAAGCATTCGGGGAGAGATCGTTTTTTTTGACTCCTCTGGTGTCTCCTTTTTTGTTTCTTCCGGGGTTTCTCCGATTGCCTCTTCGTGTATTGGCCCGGCTTTTTCTTTATCCGCTGGCGGTGGTATTTGATACACCGGTGGGGATGAGAGGATTATTCGTTTACTGCAGGCGGTTGTAACCAGGGAGAGCAGACAGGCAGCAATTGCCATGAATAAGATGTGTTTTTTACTCACCGGAAAGATTATCCTTTATTGAAAAATTTATAAAATATATTGGGTTGATGCAGCGGGCACTGCTCCTGAGGTACATTTTCTTCCAGGAAAAATTCTTCTGTTGTGTTTCGGCATGCATGACTAACGGCGAGTTTGCCGGATTCTGAACAGATGGTTTTTCGTACCACCCCCTGGGGCATGGCAAAGCAGTCTCCGGAAACATACTGCGGGATTGCACGCATCAGCTCGGCCCAGATGGGAAGGGCGGCGGTTGAACCCGTGGCGTGGATCGAATCGCCATTGTCAAACCCGACCCATACCAGCGCCAGAATATCCGGGGTATATCCGACGAACCACGCATCTTTATACTGGTTGGTGGTGCCTGTCTTCCCGGAAACCGGAAACGAAATGCCCAGATTTTTCAGGGACCGGGCGGTTCCGTCCTCCACCACACTGCGAAGCATGGAATTCATGATAAAGGCTTTGGCCGGGGAAATCAATTGCTCGATATTCATATGCCTGCGGTTGAGAACCCGGCCGCTTTCATCCGCCGCATTTTTCAGTGACAGCAGGTAGGGCTGAAAGCCATCTGCGGCAAAGGTGCAAAAGGCCCCGGCCAGTTCGATCGGGATGACTTCAAATGCCCCCAGAGCAAGGGAAGGGTAGGGCTTGAGGGGCGTTGAAATGTGAAAGCTGCGGGCCGTGGTGATAATTTTTTTCAGTCCCACCTTCATAGCCAGATCAACCGTGGCCAGATTGTATGAATTTTTCAGGGCGGTCCTCATGCTGACCTCGGGTTCGGATACCGGATCAAAATTTTCCGGAGACCATTGTTTCCCATTGACGGAGTAGGATTTCGGGATGTTGGATAAAATGGATGCGGGTGTAAACTGATCGAGTCCGGCCAGATACACAAAGGGCTTGAACGCGCTGCCGGGCTGTCGGCGCGCCATGGTGATCCGGTTAAACTGGCTCTTCGCGTAATCCCGCCCGCCGGCCATGGCCAGAATGTAGCCGGTTTTCGGCTGAATCACGATCACCGCGCCCTGAAGTTTCTTTTCCGGCGATTTGCGTTTCAGTGACGGAATCGATTTTTCCAGGCGCGCCAATCCATTTTTCAGCGCTGTTTCCGCTGCCCGTTGAACCTGGGTATCCAGCGTTGTATAGATGGACAATCCCATGCTGGCCAGGTCTTCCCCGGAATACAGCGTGGTCAGCTGCTCTGAGAGATAATCGATAAAATAGGGTGCTTTTCTTTGATGGACATTTGCCCCGGCGGTTCGCAGCGGGGCATCAAGGGAATTTTTCAGCTGTTTTTCATTGATCCAGCCGTTTTTAAGCATGGATTGCAGCACCTGGTTTCTCCGCTCGCGTGAACGCTTCTGATTCACATAGGGCGAATAGCGGTTGGGGCCTTTGATCAGCCCGGCCATGACAGCGGATTCTGACAGCGAAAGTTCACTGACCGGTTTGCCGAAATAGAAAAAAGACGCCTCTCCGATGCCGTTGATCGAGTCAGGGCCATTTTGCCCGAGATAAATTTCATTCAGGTAGATCTCAAGGATGTCATCCTTTTCGTACATCGTTTCCATGATCAGCGAAATGAGGGCTTCCTTTAATTTTCGGGACAGGGTGCGTTCCGGAGTCAGAAAATAATTTTTAGCCAGCTGCTGGGTAATGGTGGAGCCTCCCTGCCGGATCGATCCGTGTCGCAGATTGGTGTAAATGGCACGGAGAATGCCGACAGGGTCGATGCCGTGGTGACTGTAGAAACGGGTGTCTTCGGCCGCCATGATCGCATGGATCAGATGCCGGGGGACATGCTGGATGGATACCAGCTGCCTTCTTTCCCGATCGGGTCCGAAAAACAGGGCAATTTCTTCAGGTTCAAGCTCCAGGATCGGCACCGGCGTAAAATTGTCCCTGCGGACAATTGAGGTTATTGAATCCCTGTAAAATTCAATTCTTACGGGAAAGCCTTTCCGTGTCCCGGAATGGGAGGTGAAATCATGCAAATATAATTCAACGGCAGAAGGTGACGGGTTCAGCTCACCCATGCGTTTTGGCGAATGCCCGACGTTCCGGTAGCCCAGGTTTTTGAGCTTTTCAAGAAAAAAATCCTTATGGATGCGCTGGCCCGGGTACAGGATGGTGGTATCTGAATAAACCTTTGACGGTATCTGCCAGCGCTGCCCGGCAAACCGGTTCTCAATCTGACTGGAAAGATAAAGACTGTAAACCGCAAGACCGACAGTTACAAAAAACAACAGGGCAGAAAACAGTTTCAGAATCGGTTTCAGGCGCAACTTTTTTGAAGATTTTTTTTTCATGAGGCCGCTCAGCTCATTTTCCGGATCAAATTCTTCAGGTTCTCGGAAAATGTTTCCGGTACCGGATGTGAACCGGTACACTTGCTCAGTTCAACGGTTTTTTTGAGGGTTTGCATGCAGGCGGTACAGGCCCTGCAATCCTTCAGGTGCTGTTCGATGTCCTGGCAGGTAACCGCATCGAGTTCATCGTCGATAAACTCAGACAGTTTTTCAAAGAGCCTGAGGCATTCCTGATGTGGGTATGGTTTAGTCGTCATGATGAAAATACGCTTTGAGTTTGTCTCGTAAAAAAAGGCGGGCCCGGTGGAGCCTCACCTTGACGTTAACGGGGGTGATGCCTGAAATTTGCGCCGTTTCTGCGGTATCAAATCCCTCCAGATCCCGAAGAACGATGACCACCCGGTATTTTTCGGGAAGGGCCAGAATGGCATCACGGATCATACCGTTCAGCTCCCGGTTCAGCAGCTTGTCGATGGGCATGAGCGCCCACTCCGGCACCTCATCGGGTATCTGGGATTCATCCGATGGCAGAAATTCTTCAAGAGACAATTCTTTTTCCGGAGCATATATGGATTTTCTGCGTTTTTTGATACATGCGCGTGTGGCGATCCGGTACAGCCAGTTTTTGAATCGGGTCTCATATCTGAAACCGTCCAGGTACCGGTAAACATTTAAAAAGGTGTCCTGAACCATATCTTCGGCATCCCGGGGCTCACCACACATCCGAAGACCGAAATTGTAAAGCGAGTGCTCATGCCTTTTTACAAGCTCATAAAACAGTTCCCTCCGACCGGAATTGATGGCTCGAATCAGTTTGGTATCGTTATCATGTATTGTTTTCTTTTCCTGGTTTTTTTTCATTTTTCTTTTTATTTTTGTCTGTCAACTGACAGGCATCTTTCATTCAGGTGGAAACACCCATTTTAGGTAAAATCACCGCCTGTAACAGATACCAGACACCGAGAATGACGATAAAAATGATAACTTCTTTCATGGTTACGCTCCTTACATTTCATTGATGAATACATAGGGTTTTATTGGATGATTGTCCACCTTTTTCGGAAAATCCGGCAATACGTGACGAATGTCAGAAATGCCATGGCAAACCCGAGGTGGCACAGGTCGAGCAGCACGATGGATGAAGGGGACAGGAAAAAATCCCCCAGATTTTTTACGACCAGCATGCTTCCGGTCAGCACGATTCCGGCGATCAATATCGATCGGATAAAGCCGGTCACGGTAATGCTGACCCGGTTTCGTTGCAGCAGCAGATAATCGGTCAGCAGGTAGCCCAGAAGCCCGAGCAGCAGGATTGCGCCAAGGTAGTGGATGTAATGGGTTGCATAAAACCGGGCAAGCCAGCCGAGGCCCGGGATATCCGCAATATAGTAACGCTTGAAAATCGGCATCTGGGCAAATCCTGACAGGGACAGAAAAAATACCGTGATTCCATAAACAGCGTGAATAATTTTATACTGAACCGGCGACTGGTTATCTGGATGCATCGGATTCTCCTTGTTTCTCCGTTTTTACCCTGTGATATAATTTTCCGGCAGCCGCGGCTATTCCGGCTATCGGCGCCAGTGCCATAGCCGCAACCAGGGCGTTGGCCTGTCCCATGGAATTTTCCACAGGCTTTAAGTGTGGCTTGCCCTTGCCGGTTTCAAGCGCCTTATCTATTTCTTCGAAAGGGATCGGAGAGACATACAGTGTGTTGGTGCCTCCGTTTTCCGTTTCTCCGTATACATAGCCGTTGATTTGTTTGGCCTGTTTTCGCGCTGCCTCGATAATTTCCTCCCGGGGTCCGATGGTCTGAACACCTTCAGGACAAGCCTCGATGCATGCGGGCAATTCACCTTTTGAGATCCGGTCGTAACAGCGGTCGCACTTGTACATTACGCCGTTTCCGGCAAAAGCCGGCAGCAGATCCAGATACAGCCCTACACCTGTCTGGCGATTGGGAATCTGCCACGGACAGACTTTTTTACACTTGCTGCCGCCCAGACACAGGTCAGAATCAATGACGGATATGCCGTTTTCCAGCTGTCTGGCAGCGCCCCACGGGCATAATTTCACGCAGGGCGGATTTACGCAGTGCATGCAGCGCCGGGGGATGGTCAGCTCGGTCTCCTCTCCGTTCACGCGGACGGTGGCGTGTTGAATAAAGAGCCAGTTGTAAGGCGTCAGCCGATCAGTCACTTCCTGCTTTTCGGACCAGTCTTCCACAGGCACCCTGGCGGGTACCATTTTCGGAAAAGGTTTTTCAGGCCTTGGAAATTTTGGTGAATTCATATCTTTGCAGGCCTCCACGCAGGCCCCGCAACCTACACATTTGCTGATATCGATGAGCGTGGCAAGCTGTTCCGTTCCATCTGTAATCGCAGCGCCTGCAGGCACCTGTGATGCGGCAAGCATGCAGGCCGATGTCAGGCTGCCTTTCAAAAAAGCTCTTCTGGAAATATCTCCGGGCATTTATCCCCCTTGTATAATAATAACATCAGATTCCAATTGCGTCGTTTTCCACTCCAAGAGAAGGAATTGCTTTTGATTTACATATCTGAGACTATAGAACCATAATTTTAGTTTCGGTTACAGAATTTTTATATTTTTTTGTATATTCCGGGTTGAATTAAAAGCATTTATTGACAGCGTTACCAGTCGTTCGGTAATCATAATGGGTGAAGATCATGTGCCCGGAATTGAGGAAGGCGTTTTGTAAAATTTGAAGCCGGAAAGGGGTTAAATGTCATTTGGAGATGTTTTTTGAAGGGATAGATGCAGATGCAGAATAAGGACTATTATGCTGTTTTAGAAGTGGCAAGTGATGCCGGCGTGGAAGAGATCAAACGCTCATATCGGCGTCTTGCGCTTTGTTACCATCCGGATACAAATGGTGGGGATACTGAATCAGAGGAACGTTTCAAGCAGATCAACGAGGCTTATTCTATTCTGAGTGACGGGGATACCCGCAGGCGCTATGATGCATACGGGCATGCCGGATTCCAGGAAAACGGCAGTTACGATGATGATCTCAGTGCCCGGTTTTCAGGCGACCCGCGTGGATTTGGCGGTAATTTTCATTGCAGGGGAAAAGGCATGGGGGGCGGATTTGGCCGAAGAGGCTGCGGCATGAGAGGCCATTTTCCTTTCGGCTTTGAAACCCGCGGGGGCCGCCAGGCCGCCCGATGGATCGTCGACCTGCCCCTGACATCTGCCGAGGCCCGCACGGGTACGGTAAAGGAGATTTTATTTAACGCCGGCGATGTCACGGTGCGCGTGAACCTGAAAACCCCGGCGGGCATGGAAGCCGGCGGGCTGGTGCTGATGAAGGCTGAAAATACGGAGCAGGTTCGACAGGATATCTGTTTTCGGGTGGTCCTGGTGGATTGATGATGCTATACCGGCAAGATATGATGCGGTAGACATATACTTTATGAAAGAGATGAAAATGAAATTAACCGTTCTTGTGGATAATAATACGTATATCGACAACTATTTTCTTGCTGAACCGGGGCTTTCGTTTTTTATTGAAGATCAGGATACAAGGCTCCTTTTTGATTGTGGTTACAGCCATATTTTTTTTGAAAATGCCCGGAAAATGGGGATTGATCTGCTTTTTCTGGATTATCTTGTTTTCTCACACTGCCATATGGATCACACGTGGGGAGTGGATACGCTTATTCGTGAATACACCAACGCGATCCTCCAGAACCATTTGCATAAAAAACCGGAACTCGTCGCCCATCCAAAAGCGTTTATCAGTACCGTCATTGACGGCGTGGGTGAGATTGGTTCCATAATATCTGAAGAGAAACTGAAACAGCAATTTAAACTCAGCCTCAGCAGTGTTCCTGTTCACCTGACGGATCGACTTGTTTATCTTGGTGAAATTCCGCGTAAATTTTCCTTTGAATCTCACCATCCGCTGGGTCGCAAAGAAGGGGAGACACAGGATGACTTCGTGATCGATGATACGGCGCTCGCGTATAAATCAGAGGACGGATTGGTCATAATAACAGGCTGTTCTCATGCCGGCATCTGCAATATACTTGAATATGCCCGACGTGTTTGCAGAGACGATCGAATTGTCGATATAATCGGCGGATTACATCTGCTCAATCCTCCAAAAGAACAAATGCAGGGAACGCTCGATTATCTGAAAGGACTTGGATTGAAAAAGCTGCACGCCTGCCATTGTACCGATTTTGACTCTAAAGTATGCCTGACAGCGGTAGCACCCGTAAAGGAAGTAGGGGTCGGGCTGTGTTTGGAATATCGGTAGCTTAAAATATTCCGAGCTTTCGTAACGCAGCCAGACAGGATGCATCGGCGCTTTCGGTCCGACCCCGCTTTTTATTCATCTTCCATAATCAGGTTTTTGAGCTCATCCCGATCATCCTGCCTGATGGGGAAATATTTCTCAAGCATTTGGCCGGCCTCTTTCACTGCAAGGCAGATGGCCTCTGTCTGGTTTTTCTGTCTAATTCCGTCTGTAATGATATGAACGATTTTATCCCATTGGTCCTTTGACACCTTTTTGTTGATACCCTCGGCGCCAAGGACCCAGACCTTGCGTTCGAAAACAGAGATAAAGATCAAAATGCCTGTCTCCTCCCGAGTTCGATGAAGCCCCTCACGAAAAAAATGGGTGGTCGCAGCCTCCTCAACTTCTTCATCGATTTCCCTTGGGGAGATGAATAGCCGCTTCAGCCAGAGGATGTGCTTACAAATCTGATGAAAGGCGATGAAACAGGCTGTCAAAACGCCTGAAAAAAGCCACATGTTCTCGTGGCCGATCCACAGCCAGCCGCCGATGAAATGGCTGAGTATCAATGAGATCGGAAGCGCAAACACCACTGCGCCGATCACATCGGCCATGGGATAGGAATAACTTCTTGAAACCACCATCGGGACGATTTCACCGGCGGTCCTCAGTTCCACTTCCCTGACCGTTTGAATAATTTTTTCCATGTCCTGATCGGATAAAAACTGTTGGGCTAAAGATTTCATTTTCGGCACCTGTAGAATTTTGAAAAACAACAATCTTGATGGCCTCGCCATTACCACCCGCCGGAGGCGCCCCCGCCTCCGAAACCGCCGCCGCCCCCTGAAAAACCCCCGCCGCCAAAACCCCCGCCGCCGCCACCCAGCCAGAAGCCTCCTCCATGCCTGCGTTGGGAAGGGGTGGAACTAAAGCTGAGAGGGGAACCAAACAGGCTCATCAAAAGTCCACAGATGACACCGATGGGGATCATCAACACAGACCAGAGCAGACCGAGGTTAAAAAACATGGCCCCCAGGATCGGAAAAAGGATGCCTCCGAACAGGGCCCCGAGCGGGCGTCGGATCCTTCCCATTAAATTGATCAGAAAAAGAAAGACAACTACACTGAACAGATTCGAGTGCCCCCGGCTAGGACCAGGTGCCCGGCGAGTCTCCTCTGTCGCCTTGAATTCTCCACGGACCACCTGGATCATGGCCTGAACTCCATCGGTCACGCCCTGATCAAAATTGCCCGTTTTGAACTGGGGGGCGATAATGTTTCCGATGATACGTCCGGCTATCAAATCGGTCAGGGTCCCCTCCAGGCCGTATCCAACTTCGATGCGAAGCTTGCGGTCGTTTTTAGAAATTATAAGTATCGCACCGTTATCTATCTTTTTTTGACCGATTTTCCAGGCATCGGCGACTCGGATCGAGTATTCCTCGATATTCTCTCCTTCGAGAGAGGGAATGGTAAGCACAACAATCTGCGTGGAATCGGTCCGTTCCAAATCGGTGAGCACGGTCTCGAGTTGATTTTCAGTGGCAGGAGACAGCATGCCGGCAAAGTCGTTCACCCGTCCGTTGAGCTTTGGCACTTCCAGTCCATGGGCCAGGGCAGCGCAAAGAAAGATGCCCAGGCAGCCCATCCATATATATTTTATCAGCCTTATCGTCACAGGTTTATTCATCATCTCGTCTCTTAAATGAGCGCCCCCGGTGTAAAGAGGGCGGGGGGCGCAACAGGAATAATAAACAATCATCCGAATGGCCAAAGATCGGTTTATTGGGTAAATTTAACCTTGGGCGCGCTTTTTGCCGTCTCTTCCGCCTTAAAATATTCCTTTCGTTCAAGGTGGAGTAAAAGGCTGTTGGTAAGACTGTCCGGAAATTTCCGGATAGAGAAATTGAACAGTTCCACCGCCTGATTATACCGTTGACGCGCTACATTGATGCGGTTTTCCGTCCCTTCCAGCTGATTTTGAAGATCCAGGAAATTTTGATTGGCTTTAAGATCCGGATATCTCTCAACAATGACCATAAGCCGGGACAGTGCGGAAGACAATCCCCCCTGCGACTGGCTGAGACGTTCCATGGCCTCTGCACTGCCCAGATCCTTGTGGGACAGCTGCACTGAGGTTGCCTTGGACCGGGCCTCAATAACCGCTTCAAGCGTCTCTTTTTCATGGGACGCATACCCTTTGACGGTCTCCACAAGGTTGGGGATCAGGTCGGCACGCCTCTGGAGGCTGGATTCCACGTCCCCCCATGCCTTGAACACCGTCTCTTCATTCTGCTGCATCGTGTTGTATCCGCAGCCGGATATCAGGCTGAGTGCGAGAAACAACATCATGTAACGAACCCTGTTTTTAATCATTGATGCCTCCATTCACCCGTAGTATCATCATTTATTTGTTGGCTGTTTTATTGGATGAAGTATCCTGCCGCCCTCCATTTTCCATCTTTGTCGAGCATGAATGTTACTGTTTCGATAGCTGATTTCTTGTGCTCGAATGATGTCGTAAAAGACATGATGACATACCTTCCGTCTGGTGCCCCGGGAAGACTGCTTGATTCCTGTGCCTTTAACATATTTCGACTGAAGAATTTTCCGAGCGGTTTGCGGACTGCCTCCAGCGATGCTGACCAGCTTTGTTCAGATACAGCTCCTTTAAAATAGGTGGAGGCTTCTTTCCAGCTGCCCGAATAGTTACCGCTATCAATGGGAGAAAGCCACGCATCAGCGGCAGAACGTGCTGCCCTTTCGGTCTCGGAATCAGCCCACGAAAGACTGAAACCGAAGCAGATCAATAACATGCTCATCAGGATGACATGCTTTGTTCTCATAGGATCTCCTCCCTATTTTTCAGAAGCGAACGCCCGCCTTACTTGTCGTCCAAGATACTTCGAGTTTGGCGACACAGCAATAATTTTTCGAATCTGTCTTTTATCCCTATGGAGCATATTATATGCAAAAGCTTCTCCAAGATCAAAGTTTTCTCGATTTAAGGGGCTCCGGATTTTCAAAAGTACCATTTATCGTTATCGTCATGCCCGAATGTTTTTATCGGGCATCCAGCAAAGATCCCGGATTCCCGCTCAACAGCATTGCGGAAATGGCGACACTTTGAGGCTCGATAACCGGCAAATTAGTAATTTCTGGATATCCAGAAGTGAATTCCAGGCGGTATTTTATGGGTCGATTTTGAGGGTATTTATTTTATTTTAATATGTTATCCTGGTCCGATTCCGGCTGCGTATTAATATCACCGGGAAAAGTTAAAAAAAGAGGTCATAAGAAAAGGGGGCAAATCTGCTTTTGACTCTTATCTGTTAAGATGTTATTCAACATTTCATGTCTCGTTCTATCAGAATAGCCTATCCCAAGGCCTGGTATCATGTCATGAACCGAGGCCGAAGAGTGGAGAATATCTTTTTAGAAAAATCCGATTACAAGATGTTTGTCGCACTGCTTCAAGAAACCTCGGAGGCGTGGAACATTCGAATTGCTGCATACTGTTTGATGCCCACCCGCTATCACCTGCTCGTCCATACGCCTGAAGCCAATATCTCTCGCGCCATGCGACATCTAAATGGCTTATACACGCAACGCTTTAACAGTCGGCGTTATTTGGATGGCTCGCTTTTTCGCGGTCGATACAAATCTATTGCGGCGATCTATCTGATTCGCAAATTGCGTCGTGACCGCCTAAAAGAAATAGGGCTCGCTTTCATGTTAAAAAAATACAGTACTGTCAGCAGTATCATCGAAAGAATGAAATCCCGGATGAAAAATGATCAGAATCTGAAAAAACGTATCAAAAAGTTGGAAGCGCAATTAAAAAAGAGTCAAGAGCAGACTTGACCCTTTCAAACAAAATAAGCGAACTGAGGACACATACAAATGAAAACGGACAAATTGAAAGCGTGCAGTGTGACCGGTTTTGTGGATATCCACGCGTCTGCCTGTGAAGCGGTCGCCAAGCAAATGAACTGCATCATCCTGTTTCGCGAGCCAGGCGTGATGGCTTGTGGTCTTATCAAAGAGAAGTATTGTATGAAAGGCTTTCGCATTGACACCAAGTCGTGCAATTGGGGTCCAATGAGTGGCTTTGTCTGCGTCGATCCCCGACTGACCAAGGATTCGGTGTATGAAGATCGCAATATGACGTGGACCAGCGAGGCGTTGAGCGGTCATATCGTGGAACGGTTCTTCGGCAAAGTCACGGATGCCCAATGGGTGGCCGATGTCATGCCAATCGCTATCTCGAAACAACGCATCGAAGAATTAACGAGTAAGGGCGTTATCAAGCCGCAAGCTGATGGCTCAGAATTCGTTGGCGAATCGAAGGCGACTAAAGGCGATACCCTGCTGTACTGGCGCCTGGTGCCTGTTGGAAATGCGACCAACTGGTGGTTGCGTGTCGACGGCGGAACGCCATCAGGGTACTACGTGATCTGCGTCAACACGCGGGGAGCCCACGCGTTCAAGCAGCGCTACCCGAGTGGCGTCAATCCCATCCGGTTCCGCGGACATGAGACCATTCTCGGCTTGATAAATCCGGGAACGAAGCACCGTGGATTCAAAGCCTGCGTGACTGCCGACTACGATCTATTCGGGATCTGGCCCAAATCGGGATCAGCGGATCTCATGTCTACCAGGCATAATCTCAACGCCGCGTTGCTGGCAAAGACAGCGCAGGGAGCGATGCCGCCGTTGGCTGGCGGCGGTGTAGTCAGAATGAAAGGCATTGATGATCGCCTGAAAAGTCAGGGGCACTTTGAGCATCACCGGTTTGGAGATGTCAGTGCCCGCGTGATGTTGATCAAGGCCATTCTCAATTCGGCCTTAATTGGAGCAGCGGGCTATAGTGGCGGGAATGCCATTCATCACAACGATGAAGCAGGCAACTTTGCCCTCGCCAAAGGCTCACTCCGAGATTGCCTTCCGCTAATCGGCTTCACGCCAAATCATGGAACGGTATTAATCGAAAACTTGGTCGATTTCAAGGAACTCGTGACCGCCGCTCGTGCGTCCGGATTTAAGGAGCAAGCAAAGCGGGACTGGTTGAACCAGGCTGGCATCGACTGATCAAATGGTCGTTGGACACCTGCAAAGCGAACCGTCAGGGTTGCCGTCGTTGCCGTATCCGACCGTATCCGGGGTCTGACCAAGCTATTATATTGATATTTAATCAAATTCATTCCAACAATACATGTTTTTCGGTCTTAGGGGTGCGTTTTCAGGGTCAAAAACAGCGCTGTAAGGAGATTGATGCTAACGGAGTTCAACCGTTTTCCCGGAACCAGTTTATGTTACGACCCTTGACCGTATGACCGGATCTTTTACGGAAATGATTTACGAACCCGACACGTCCCACCGCAATGCGTTCGCCCCATTTTGCCTCGCAGGTATTTGTTTTTTGTAACTCGGCATCAATCCATTTCTGATAAATTTCGGAAAAATCTGAACGGTTATTTATTTCAAGAGAATTTATGAGTTCTTCCCGATCAATCAGTCGGTACCGCCGGGGTGGTTCCAGTATTTCGTGATAACCGGAAAAAAGCCATTCCGACGGATGGCTTACAACACCCGCACGGACCATATTTAAATCGATATAGAGCATGCATTGTCTCAGGTGCTGATCGGTGTCTATAGCTGTTGCATGGTACCGATCCTCCCCAAAAGCGCCTTTTCTCTTTTTCCGGATGTTAAATTCCTGACCGGTCCGGCCGGCAATCATTACAACAACCCTTTTTATGACATCGATGGGTGATATGCCATATGTATCCGGGAATGAAATGCCTGTTTGCTCTTGCCATTGCTGTAAAAAATATCCTTTTTGGGAATGAGAAATTTCGTTCCGTATTGTATGAATCTTCTGAGAGGTCGCTTTCTGATATCCAAAAGTGAATTCCAAGCGGTATTTTATGGATCGATTTTGAGCGTATTTATTTTATTCCAATATGTTATCCTGGTCCGACCCCAGCTGAAAGCAGCTGAATTGTCTATCAGCTATTCCCCTCAAATTTTCCTTTTGTCGAAGACAATACCTGTGATAAGGCTGGAGCTTTTCAGGATTGTAAATGTATTTTCAATTTTTTAAATTAATCGTTGTTTTTATAAGGGCCTCGTTCCCCTTGCTGGCTGTTCAGCATGACGTTCGGCCCCATATAGAGAATCTATATGATTGACCTGTCCTGCGGTTGTCTCGGCATCCTGTTTACTGCCGGTGTCCTTGCCGGTTTTGTTGATTCCATCGCTGGAGGAGGGGGCATGATAACCATCCCGGCGCTTTTAGCTGTCGGCTTTCCTCCTCACCTGGCGCTGGGCACCAATAAACTGCAATCGAGTTTCGGCAGTCTGACCGCGGCACTGAACTACCGCAGCGGCAATATGGTGCGGTTCCGAGAGCTCACACTCGGTATCAGCTTTACCGCTCTCGGTGCGTTCGCCGGAACGATGACCGTTCATGTCATATCGGCGGATTTTCTGGAACACATGATCCCGGCTCTTCTTGTCGTCATCTTCATATACATGCTCTGCAATCCCAACTTAGGAACAGTGTACAGGCCTTATCGCATAGCCCCCTGGTTGTTCTATTTGTTGTTCGGATGCTTGATTGGATTCTATGACGGGTTTTTCGGGCCGGGTACGGGGACTATTTGGACGATTGCCTTTGTCCTGTGGCTCGGATTTGACATCAAGAAAGCAACCGCACACACAAAGGTTTTGAACTTCACGAGTAATATCGTGGCATTAGTCACATTCACCCTAGGCGGACACGTCATCCTGTTCCCTGGTGTCACGATGGGTCTCGGGCAAATAATCGGCGCATATTTGGGCTCACATCTGGTGCTGAAGCGTGGCACTCGATTTGTCCGGGTCTTCTTTCTCTGTGTGGTGGCAATCACAATAGCTAAACTGCTATGGTCGACGTATAATTAGCAGAACAAAGGGTTACGCGATGTCGGATCTGACTCGTCGAATCTTGAACCCAAAGGTTAATCACTATCGCCTGAAATCAACTTGAAAAATCCTCGTTTGAAGATACCTGATATTCTCCCTTGCAAAGCGCCCATCTTGTTTATACTATCCCGATCATGAGAAAATAAAAGCGCCTCAGCTCTATAATATTTTATCCATTATCCCGGTTTATTTGATCTCGAAATATTTTCTACTCCACATCGGTACCTGATTTATCTGCAGCTGGCTTTTCATGGAGGACAATGGATAAAACGCAATTCGTTAATAGTTATACGGTTTTTGTTTATTATTCCGAAATGAGTGATAAACAGTTAGAAACTAATTTAGTCGGAAATTTAGTGGAAACAATTTCTGTACAGTGTAGATAAGCAAAAGCCACTTAATTTTTGAGTGCCACAACACGTGGACGGAAATAGAGAAAAAAATCGGATATGCGATAATCGAACGCGCTCCAGGAGCATCCGCGACCGTGCCGGGTGCACGAGAAAAAAAGAAACAAGAAGGCAATAGAACAGGAGACATTAATGTCAGTACAAACGCATGGCCATACAGTAAATTTTATCTGGAGTATCTGCAACTTGCTCCGTGGTCCTTATAAACGTAATGAATACCGGAAAGTCATTCTCCCATTGACCATTTTACGGCGTTTTGACTGCATCCTCGAGCCGACCAAGGATAGCGTGCTGATTGAATTTGATAAGCTCAAAGGAAAGTCAGAAAATATTGTCAGCGCACACCTTCGAACAATAACCGGAGTACCCTTTTACAATCTGTCGAAATTGACATTCAAGAAACTGCTGGATGACCCGAATCAGATTGCACCGAGCCTCAATAGTTACATCAATGCCTTTTCACCCAATGTGAGGCAGATATTCGAGAAATTGGACTTTGGCATTCAAGTCAACAGGATGAATGAAAAGAATCTGCTGTTCAATGTGGTCAAAAAGTTTGCTTCCGATGAGATCGACCTTTTACCATCAAAAATTGACAACTTGCAGATGGGCTATGTCTTTGAAGAACTGATTCGGATCGGCGCGGAACAATCGAACGAAGAGGCCGGAGAGCACTTTACCCCCCGCGAAGTGATCAAGCTGATGGTCAATCTGCTTCTTTCACCTGAAACTGACTTACGGAAAAGTCATGTCGTCAAAACCATCTATGATCCGGCTTGCGGCACCGGCGGTATGCTTTCGGTGTCGGAAGACTATATCAGAAAATTAAACAGTGACGCCCAGCCCCACCTTTTCGGGCAGGACTGGAACGACGAAGCCTACGGTATCTGCCGGGCGGATATGCTGATCAAGGGTGAGGATTCGGACAATATCAAGCCGGACTGTACCTTTGAAAAAGACGGCTTCCCCAGGGAAAAGTTCGATTACATGCTGGCTAATCCGCCGTTTGGCGTGGAATGGAAGCAGCAGCAGAAAACGATTGAAAATGAAAAATCCACCCTTGGCTACGATGGCCGGTTTGGTGCCGGCACACCCCGTATCAATGACGGTTCGCTTCTATTCCTTCAGCACATGATTTCCAAAATGCGCCGACCGGAAGAGGGAGGTAGCCGTATCGGGATTGTGTTCAACGGTTCACCGCTTTTTACCGGTGATGCGGGAAGCGGTGAATCAACTATCCGCCAGTGGATAATTGAGAATGACTGGCTGGAGGCGATTGTCGCTCTGCCGGATCAGCTTTTTTACAATACCGGTATCTCGACTTATATCTGGATTGTCACCAACCGAAAGGAAAAACGCCGTACCGGAAAAATTCAGCTGATCGATGCACGGCAGTACTTCGTCAAGATGCGCAAGAGCCTGGGGAACAAGCGTAACCAGATTGGTGACGGCGAAGAAAACCGCCCCGACCAGATTGCCGAGATCAGCAAAATCTACGGTAACTTCAAACATGATCAAACCCGCTCGGTTGAAACAGATGGTATCAAAAAGCAGGTGATAGTCTCTAAAATTTTTGACAATGCCGACTTCGGCTACAACAAAATCACGGTTGAGCGCCCCTTGCGTCTGAACTTTCAGGCATGTGCTGAGCGCATCGTACGCATGGACAACCTTCGCGGATTTTACAAGATTGCCGAAAGCAATAAGAAGAACGAGACGATCCGCCAGCAGGAGATTGAAGCCGGAACCAAACGCCAACAGGCTATCAGGACCCTGCTTGCCGATTTGGGCAAAGCGACGGCTGAAAAACTATTCAAAGACCGCATGGCATTTTTAAAAGAACTGAAAGCCATCGATCAGAAATCGGGTGTGCGCCTCTCCGCGTCCGAACTGAAAACAGTCCTGGAAGCCCTGAGCGAGAAAGATGAAACTGCCGAAATCTGCCGTGATGCCAAAGGCAGGCCCGAAGCCGATGCCAACCTGCGAGATACCGAGAATGTGCCACTCAAAGAAAATATTGATGAATACTTCAAACGTGAAGTTCTTCCCCATGTGCCGGATGCCTGGATTGATCATTCCAAAACCAAAGTGGGCTATGAGATTCCGCTGAACCGCCATTTCTACCGCTACGAGCCGCCCCGTGCTCTGGAAGCAATTGCTGCCGATGTCAAAGAACTGGAATCGGAGATCGTGGCAATGCTTGCCGAGATTACCGGCAGTGCGGAGGGCTTGAAATGATTAGTAAAGTCTATCCGAAATATAAACCCTCTGGCGTGGAATGGCTGGGGGATGTGCCGGAGCATTGGGGGGTGAAGAGAGTCAAGTTTATTACGAACGTAAATGGTCGCATTGGTTTCCGTGGTTATACAGTAGAAGATTTAGTAGATGAAGGCGAAGGTGCTTTGGTTTTAGGAGGAACGAATCTTTCAAAAAATGGGAAAGTAGATTTACAGAAAAGAACATATTTAAAATGGGATAAATACCATGAATCACCTGAAATAAAGGTTTCTAAAGGTGATATTCTTTTAGGGCAACGAGGTACATGCGGTTTCCCGATTTGTATTGACTTTGACATAGGGCATTCAACAATCAATCCAAGTCTTGTTATTATAAAAGCAAGTTTACATAATTCATCTTTTCTTTGCTTTTGGCTTATGAATGACTTTATGAAATCAATTGTCGACAATATGGTTAGTTCAACAGCCGTTCCGATGTTATCACAAGAACAAATTGGAAATTTTTGCGTTCTATTGCCCCCACTCCCTGAACAGCAAGCCATCGCCGCCTTTCTCGACCGCGAGACGGGGCGCATCGATTCACTCATCGCTAAAAAACAGCGGCTGTTGGAGCTGCTGGCGGAACAACGCACGGCGCTCATTTCCCGCGCGGTCACCAAGGGTCTGGATGCAACGGTCAAGCTGAAACCCTCCGGCGTGGAATGGCTGGGGGATGTGCCGGAGCATTGGGAAATATGGAAACTTGCACATTTAACGACACGTATCGGCAGTGGAAAAACACCAACCGGTGGAGCTGATGTTTACCAAACTGAGGGTGTGCTTTTTTTACGAAGTCAAAATGTCTATGATGATGGCCTATACCTTGATGATGTTGTATATATTGATGAAAAAATTGATAAGGAAATGGCCTGGTCTCGTGTGAAGCCTAAGGATATTCTGTTAAATATCACTGGAGCGTCATTAGGGAGAACGTGTATTACTCCAAAAGATTTGGGAAGAGCAAATGTCAATCAGCATGTTTGTGTAATTCGGTTGAATAAAAGTGATTATTCAAGTTTTATTGCTCAGTATCTAAAAAGTAGGCCAGCGAAATCGTTTTATGATTTTGCTCAAACTGGTTCGGCTCGAGAAGGTCTTAACTTTGAGCAAATTGGAGCTTTCCCAATCACTCTTCCCCCACTCCCCGAACAGCAAGCCATCGCCGCTTTTCTCGACCGAGAGACGGCGAAGATCGATACGCTTTCTGTCAAGGTGGCTGCAGTCATTGAGCGGCTCAAAGAATACCGGACAGCGCTGATCAGCTCGGCGGTGACCGGTAAGATCGATGTGCGAGGTGCACTATGAATTTCTATCTCTTCTCCGCGTCCTCCGCGCCTCCGCGTGAGCAAAAAAAGCAATGGGGGTGTTATGGAAAATGAAATGGTACCGGATAAGGGCGAAATAGTTATCTATACGACCCCTGACGGCACAGTGCAGACAGACGTTCGGCTTGAGGCTGAAACGCTCTGGCTGACTCAATACCAGTTGGAAGAGCTGTTTTCTACCGAGCGAACATCTCTGGTTAAACACATTCAAAATATTCTTGATACCGGCGAGTTGGAAGAAGCGGCAACTTGTGCAAAATTTGCACAAGTTCGTCAGGAGGGTAAAAGGCAGGTACGCCGGGACATACGCCACTACAACCTCGACATGATCCTCTCGGTCGGCTACCGGGTCAACTCGAAGCGCGGCACCCAATTCCGCATCTGGGCCAACCGCATCCTCAAAGAGCATATCGTCAAGGGCTACACCATCAACCCGAAGCGGCTCGCTGAGCAACAAATCCAGATAGCGCAGCTGAAAGAATCCATCCGCCTGGTGGAGCGAAGCCTGCTGGATAATATCGAAACCATTGACCAGGCCCGGAGCGTCATCAAAGTATTGTCTGATTTTTCCCAGGGACTGGAAATTCTTGACAACTACGACCATGAATCCCTGGAAACCAGCGGGAAAACCCGCACCCCTGCCGTGGTCATTGAAAAACAGGAATTTCTTGATGTCGTTTCCGCCATGCGACGCGATTTTGATTCCGATGTGTTCGGAAAACCCAAAGACAAGAGTTTTGACAGCTCGATCTGCCAAATGTATCAAAGTTTTGCCGGTACCGAACTCTATCCCACCATTGAACACAAAGCCGCCATACTCCTTTATCTTGTCGTCAAAAACCATTCGTTTGTCGATGGAAACAAACGCATAGCTGCGGCGCTTTTTCTCTACTTTCTGGAGAAAAACAAACTCCTGACGCGTCCTGACGGTCAAAGAGCCATCAGCAACGATGGACTTGCGGCATTGACGCTGCTTATCGCCTTATCAAAACCCGAAGAAAAAGATACCATGATCCAGATTGCCATCACCATAATGAACCGGAGTCAGGTATGAAAGCAACCACCGAAAAAGCCTTTGAAGCCTATATCCAGGAAACCATGTCCGCAAGGGGGTGGATTTCCGGTTCCAATCAATCATGGGATAAAAACAAAGCCCTCTTTCCCGATCAAGTCATTTCCTTCATAAAAGACACCCAGGCAGACCTTTGGGCGCAGATGGAAAAACTCCATGGCCAAGAACTCATCGGAAAATTGATTGAAACCCTGGTTAAAGAGCGAAATTTCAAGGGAACCCTGTACATCATTCGCCACGGCTTCAAGTTCTATGGGAAAATCTTCAAGCTGGCATATTTTCAACCGGCCCACAGTCTGGTCAAAGAAACCCTTGAGTTGTTTTTAAAAAATCAACTCCATGCCACCCGTCAAATTGCTTGTCATCCCTCCGATTCCAGCACCGTTGACATGGTTCTTTCGCTCAATGGGATACCGCTTGCCACCATGGAGCTAAAAAATCCGGCTACCGGGCAAACCTGGAAACAGGCAGTATCCCAATACAAGAGCGACCGTGATCCGCGCGCACCGCTCTTTCAGTTTATCAAGGGAGCGGTGGTTCACTTTGCAGTTGATCCGGATGAAGTGTATATGGCAACCCGCCTCAACAAAGAAAAAACCTTCTTCCTGCCCTTTAACCGTGGCAGTGCCCCTGGTGAAATTGAATGCGGGAAAGGCAATCCTCAGCACCCGTCGGGTCACCGAACCGGTTATTTTTGGGAAGATGTTCTTGAACGGACCAGCTTTCTGGATATCGTCGGAAATTATATCTTTTTGGAAACCAGTGAAGAAACCGTTTATGATGTGGCGGGCGGTCGCAGGAAAGTCACCAGAGAAACCATGGTTTTTCCCCGGTATCATCAGCTTGATGCCGTCCGGAGCCTGGTACGAAATGCCCGTACAGAACAGGCAGGCAATAACTACTTGATTCAGCATTCAGCCGGAAGCGGTAAAACCAACAGCATTTCCTGGCTTTCCCACCGGCTTTCCAGCCTCCATACCGTAACCGATGCAAAGATTTTTGATTGCGTGGTGGTCATCACTGATCGCCGCGTACTCGACCAACAATTACAGGACGCCATTTACCAGATAGAACATGCCCAGGGGGTCGTCAAGGCGATTGATGAAAACTCCCGCCAGCTTGCCGAAGCCTTGGTCGATGGCACCAAGATCGTCATTACCACGCTGCAAAAGTTTCCCTTTATTCTTCGCGGGCTTTTACATATTGCCGGTGCTGATAATATAGACAACCCGGACCAAGCCTCGATTGCCAAGGCCAAAGAGTGGCAGGACGCCATAGCTGCCCGGAAATATGCGGTGATTGTCGATGAAGCCCATTCCAGCCAGACGGGTGAAACTGCGCGCGAGCTCAAACGCATTTTAGGTGCAGGCACCGAACAGGGGACAGAAGAAAGCGAGCTGGACTGGGAAGACGGCCTCAATAAAGTCATGGAATCGCGGGGCAGACAGAAAAATCTGAGCTTCTTTGCTTTTACCGCCACACCCAAAGGCAAGACACTGGAACTCTTTGGCCGCAAGGGAGCCAGCGGAAAACCGGAAGCCTTTCACACCTATTCCATGAAGCAGGCCATTGAAGAAGGTTTTATTCTTGATGTGCTTCAACACTATACCACCTACAAGACTTACTTTAAACTGGTAAAAAGCGTTGAGGACGATCCGGCCATGCCGAAAAAAAAGGCCAGGAAAAAACTTGCCAAGTTTATGGCCCTGCATCCCCATAACATCGAACAGAAAACCGAAATCATGGTTGAGCACTTTCGTGACCATGTTAAACACAAACTCCGTGGACGGGCCAAAGCCATGGTCGTTACCGGTTCACGATTGCATGCCGTACGGTACATGCTGGCATTTCAACGATATATCGAAGAAAACCATTACGCCGATATTCATCCGCTGGTCGCCTTCAGTGGAACCGTTAAAGACCCGGACACGGTAAAAGAATATACGGAACCATCAATGAATATTGATGCGGTTACCGGAAAAACCATCTCTGAATCCCAGCTTCCGGATAAATTTGATTCGTCTGATTACCAGGTGCTTTTAGTCGCCAATAAATACCAGACCGGCTTTGACCAACCGCTTTTGTGTGCCATGTATGTAGATAAAAGGCTGGATGGCGTACAGGCGGTTCAGACATTATCACGGTTAAACAGGACAATCGCCGGTAAGGAACCGCCTTTTGTTCTCGATTTCGTGAATGAATCCGAAGACATCCGCAAGGCTTTCAAGCCTTATTACAATGTGACGACACTGCAAGAGTCATCCGATCCAAATCACCTTGAGTTGCTTAAACATGAATTGAATTCATTCCAGGTCTACTTATGGTCAGAGGTGGTTGGGTTTTGTCATGTTTTCTACCTCCCGCAATACAAACAAAATCCTTCTGACCATGCACGTATGGAAAAAATGGTTGCTCCCGCTGTTGATCGTTTCAAAGCGCTTGATGCAGAGAAAAAGGAAGCCTTCTATGAAAAGATAACCGCCTATACCAGTTTCTATTCCTTCATCAGTCAAATCATCCCATATTCCGACCAAGAACTTGAAATGCTTTACAGCTATGGCCGCTACCTGGTTCCTCGTCTTGACTCAGGTGAAGACGGAGTGAACCCGCATCCTGAAAAAGAAGTTGTTCTCCAATATTACCGTATCGAAAAAGTAATGTCTGACGCTATTGTTATGGAAGACGGTGATCCGTATGGCGTTAAATCTCCAACCGCAGTAGGAACAGGAAAAGCAAAAGATGAAGACAAACCTCTTTCGGAAATCATTCAGGCATTGAATGACCGTTTTGGAACAGACTTTTCCGACGAAGATAGATTATTCTTTGAACAGATCAAGGAAAAGGCTTTGAAAGATGAACGAATCATTCAAACAGCTAAAGCCAATCCGCTTGATAAATTCGAACTGGGCATAAGAGCCATTATTGAATCGCTGATGATGCAAAGAATGTCAGAAAATGATGGAATCGTAACAAGGTATATGGACGATAATAATTTCCAGAAGACGATATTCCCGATTCTTGCAAAAGAAATCTACAAAAGCATTTTGGAGAAACAAGAATGAAGACCGCCTGCGCACGTCCTGTGCTTCGGCGGAAGAGGGGCGCGAGGCGAAAATGAAGAAGACATCAAACCCGTTTAACCTGACAACGTTATGGCGCGATGCAGGTCAGCAGGCAGAAAAAAAGGACAGATTACCGGTTATCGGTTTCCCGATTAACCAATCCGGCTGAACCAGCGGACCGGCCGGGTGAGCCGGATCGGCCAGAAGAGCGGCTGTGTGAACGTGATCAACCGGACCCGCCCCTGGCCTATGACTCAGAAGAATCGGAAACAGGCGATGACCCGCTGCCTGCGGTCGATGCGCGCGCCGAGGAGGCGGGCGAACCGGACAAACCGACTCAGTCCGAATCCCGACCGCCGGTGCAATCCGCAGAAAAGGTGGAAGAGGTGTTCAACACCGGCATGCAGTTTATTGCCGGATTGTTTGAAATGGCGACCGGACAGAAGGTGATACCGGCGGGCGATCAGAAAAAAATGATCCATATCGACCGGGCCACCGGTGAGGTTACTATGAAATTCAAGCTGCCGGGCCATCACTCCTGAGGGACGACGGGTTCCGCTTCCTTCTGCATCATGGATTTTTCGGGCATTCCTTCGCCCATATGCTCCTGCATGCGCATCATTTCCTGTTCATTGATGCGCATCATCTTCTCCCGCATGACTTTGTGCTGAGAGACAAACTCATTGATGACATCGATGGCGGCAGGCAGGCGGTCTTCGCCGGTTGCCGCGTTCATCCGGGCCACCTTCTCGTCAAGGGCCTTGTCCATGGCCTGCATTTCGGCCATCATTTGCTGCCTGTGTTCCATCATGGCCTTGCTGTCGGGTTTCATTTTGTACTGTTTGGCAAAGAGCACCGATGAGACCAGTACCATGCATACGGTCAGTAAAATGGTTTTTTTTGTGATCATGGTTCTTTTTCCTTTCTGTTTGTTGATTTCTGCTCCAGGTTGAATGCGGCCCGAAGCCTCTCTATCCGCCTTCTGTTAACACCCAGATCCGAATGTCCGACTCTGGATGCCGACCTCACATGAAAAACTTTTTTTTTATCATCCATCCGCAGTTCCAGATCATCCACAAACCGGAAAACCTTCGTCGTGAAGGTCGCCCGAAGATAACCGTCTTCTGAGGTTTTCAGGCTTCCGCCCATCTGCTGTATGACGGCTTTTGCCCTTTCCCATGAGATTTCTGCTGCATCGTTGAAGGCTATCGGTTCAATAAAAGATGATCTGCCTTCATCTTCGCTGCATACGCAGTTGGGCGTATCCGGGCAGGGGCTTAATCGGCCGTTAATCATCCTGATATCGGCGGGATTTTTTCCGGAACACGATATGACGGCAAATAGCAGCCCGAGAATCGTCGTAACCCAATGATGGCGGTTTAACATCGGCTTTCCAATCCTTTTTTCATCATTGCCGAGGCCTTATAACGTCTGCAGTTGAGTGGAACTTTTCGGATTATTTTGGAATACCAAGAGCTACGTATTGAGTGATGCCTTGACGCTCAATCAGAAAAAGGATGGTATCCCCGGCGGTATGCGGTTTGATCTTCTGGTAGAAATCATCGATATTTTTTACCGGGACCTGATCGACTTCAAGGACGATATCGCCGGCCATGATGCCGGCATTTTCAGTCGGAGAATCCGGTTGCACTTCAACGACAATTATTCCGGTTGTTTGCGTGAGGCCAAAATCACTTGAGATCTCCGGTGTGAGTGCTTCTACCCTCATGCCAAGCCCGGCCGATTTTTCTCTAACGGCTGGGGCAGGTCCTTCTTCTCCCTGCTCATTCATTTCTTCGATGGTGACCTGGATGGTTTTCAGTTGGCCTTTTCGGATGATTTCAACTTCCACTGTTTTTCCGACAGGCGTGGCTGCTACGATAGCGGGCAGGTCCCGGGAGCTTGTGACGGATTTTCCGTTAAAGGATGAAATGACATCCCCCCGCTGGATACCGCTTTTGTCAGCCGGTCCGCCTGCGGGTACATCAGATACCAGTGCACCGAGTTCATTCTTGAGACCGAGTTTGTCTTTCAGGGCAGGAGTTATCTGTTGAATGATAACACCCAGCCAGCCCCGGATCACCTTACCTTTTTTGAGTTGGGGAATGAGCGCTTTGGCCATATTGATGGGAATGGCAAAACCGATACCGATGTTACCACCGCTCTGGGAGAAGATGACGGAATTGATCCCGATCACTTCTCCGGATATATTCAGAAGCGGCCCGCCACTGTTCCCTGGATTGATGGATGCATCTGTCTGGATAAAATTGTCGTAGGATTGAACCCCCAGATGCCGGTACTTGGCGCTGACAATGCCGGATGTCACCGTATTGCCCAGGCCGAATGGATTTCCGATGGCAACGACCCAGTCCCCGACTTCGAGTTTGTCCGAATCTCCCAGCGGCAGGGCGGGCAAGGGTTTATCATCTTCAATGCGGATGAGCGCCAGATCTGTCTTCGGGTCCCGACCGATAACCCGGGCGATAAATTCTCTGCTGTCGGCCAGTATCACCTTGATTTCATCGGCCTTTTCAACCACGTGATTATTGGTTAAAATGAAGCCTTCCTGATCGATTATAAAACCGGTTCCGAGGCTTTGCTGTTTAAAATCCTCGGGTATCTGCTCGCCGAAAAACTGTTCAAAAAAGTCTCTCATGGGATCATCCGGCGCAAATGGAAGGGAAGGCATTCGGGTGCCCTTTATGGTTTTTACGATGCTGATGTTTACTACCGACGGACTGGCCGTTTTGACCAGAGGAGAAAAGGTTTGGGGGATGCCTGACCGGGCATCGGCGGTTGTGAAGGCCTGTGATGAAGCCGGCAGGACAAGCATCCATACCCATGTCTGGATTACCAGACATATGATAGACAGAAATTTTACATATCGCTTTCCCGGTGAAATAGTTCTACTATTCCAGCTTTCGCCGGTTTCCATGATGATCAACATTTACCCCCCCCATTTTTTTCGACAATCACTTGAGCAATGTCCTTTAACGGCATCGATGCCGCCTGAGTCTTAAAATTTTCCGTGAAGGATATTGTCAGTGTATAATCGGTCATTGTTTGTGGTTCATGATAAAATCAGCCAGGTTTTTCAGGTCTGCATCAGAAAGTGCCTTTGTTTTTTCAAGATGTGGTTTCATGATCCCGGCTCTCTGCGGATTGATGACCGGTTCGGCCTCTCCTTTGAAATACTTTATCAACTGGCCTTCTCTGTCTGTGTAATTTTTTGAAATATCGATCAGGGAAGGATTTGCGACGCCACCGGAAGGCTTATGGCAGACGCCGCATCCCTGTGATTCAAATACGTTTGGCTGTTGCGCGCTGGCAGTTGCTGCACTCAGCAGCAGTGCAATAAACAGAATTGTTCCTTTTCGGTTCATATGAACTCCTTTTTTTTGGGGGGGTGATGAGAAATTTTTCTGTTCAGATGACAGAAACGTCATGGCGACCCGCCCGGATGTCATAAAAGAGGATAGATTCATTTAATATATTATGATGCTGCAACCGGCCTGCCTATTAGTAAAAGTGTCTATTTCAATATGAAAAAACCATTAGGAACCGGGTTTAAAATGGCTTTGGCAGCTGATCATCCACCTTTCGCCGGGAGCCTGACCGACGCGTGACAGGCCATTTACAGGGTCCGTTTGAAGGTGATAATTGCTGCGGTCATCATGATTACGGTAAAGACCGAGAGAAACCCGATGTCGGCCAGGATGGTCTGCACCTCGGCTCCTTTGAAGATCACCGATTTCAAGGCATCGACTGCGTAGGCTTCGGGATTGATTTTTGTAAGCATCCTGAGCCAGCCGGGGAAACTGGATATGGGATACACTGCACCGCTGGGGAAAAACAGGATGACGTTCATAAATCCGCTCAGTATCCCGACGATCCGCGGGTGACGTATCCGGCCCAGAATGAGGAACATGAGGCTCTGCAGGCTGAGCGTGGTCAGGATAATGATCAGAAAAAGCGATGGCGCATGCATGAATGTCTGTGAAAACGGAATGCCGGTAATCGCGATGCAGACGATAAAAATGATTCCGGCGATAAACGTGGTGATGGTCAGGCCGCTGATGATCAGTCCGGCAACGATATCCAGCTGGGTCAGCGGCGTGAGCAGATAGCTTTCATCGACACCCAGAAACCGGTCCATGACCAGATTGAATGCCCCCGTGGTCAGCGCACCCAGAAAGATGGCCATGATGACCACGCCCGGTACGAGGGACTGGTTATAATCGACCTGCCGGTAAAGGCTGATATCGCGCATCATGATCTCGTCCGGCTTTTGCCGGACGGGCTCATATTCGGACCGGACGTATCGTATCGCTCCGGCTGCCACGGATCGTATTGTCTCGGATGAAATTCCGTCGGTGTTGTCCAGGAAAAGGCCGATTTCGGGTTTGCCTCTGGCGATAACCCGTTTGCTGAAATCCGGCGGGATGATCAGCGCGGCCTTGTACCGGCCGGTTTTGACGCCTTCGATAGCGCTTCCGGGGTCGGCGGCGGATTCGATGCTCAAGGTCCGGGGACCGGCTTCAACGGCGCGGAGGTTTTCTATGATGCGTTTTGAAAAGGTTCCCGTGTCCTGGTTGACAACCACTACAGGAAGATGCCGGAGTTTTCCCTGAAAAGAATTTCCCAGAATGATCAGATACAATATGGGCATGAAGATACTCATGGCGAGCACAACCGGATTTCTTCTGAATTTTTTAAAATCCCTGTCTATCACGGCCATCAGTCGGATCATGATAAATCCTTTGGGTGTTCATCTGCCCGGTTTCCGGGGGATTCCGGCTCCGATCAGAAAATTGACCTTCCGGGATTCTTCCTTCCGGATCGATTTGCCGGTAAAATGGATGAAGACATCTTCAAGGGATTGCTCCTGAAGTGAAATGGATATCACTTTTCTGCCCATGGACCGGATCTCATCGATAAGAAGCGGAAGATTCCGGGCCCCGCTGTCCACGTATATGATGACCTTTCCGTCGTCAATCCCGATTTTATGGACAAACGGCAGCTGCCGGATGTTTTCGGCTACCGTGTCCGTGAGATTTTCAACGGCAAGGGTGATGATATCGTTTCCGGGGACGACGGACTTGAGTTCATCCGGTGTGCCCATGGCGATGATTTTTCCGCTGTCGATGATGGCAATCCGGCTGCATAAGGCCTCGGCTTCTTCCATGTAATGGGTGGACAGGAAAATGGTGATCGTCTCTTCACGGCTGAGGTTCCGGATAAACTCCCATACCACCCGTCTGGACTGCGGATCCAGGCCGATGGACGGCTCGTCGAGGAACAGAATTTTCGGCTGGTGGAGCAGGCCACGCGCGATCTCAAGCCGCCTTCGCATTCCCCCGGAATAGGTGCCCACCAGATTCCCGGCCCGGTCGCTGAGGCCAACCTTGTCCAGAAGGTAGCAGATCCGTTTTTTTCTTGTCTTTGCGGCAATGCTGTAAAACCGGCCGTAAATGTCCATGTTTTCATGACCGGTTAGATCCAGGTCGCTGGTCATGGCCTGGGGCACGACGCCGATGCTGCGCCGGACCGCATCGGGGCGGCTTACCACATCAAAGCCGCTGATGCGGGCCGTGCCCGAGCTCGGACGGATCAGGGTGGTCAGCATCCGGATCAGGGTGGTTTTCCCGGCTCCGTTGGGGCCGAGAAATCCGAATATCTCCCCTTCGCCGACATTGAAACTCACATGGTCAACAGCGGCAACGGGTCCGAACCGCCGGGTCATGTCCGATACTTCAATTGCGTTGGCGGAAACCGTCATCTGCTTCTGCTCCCGGTAAACGCCACCTCGACGGTCATTCCGGGCTTCAGAAGGCCGGCCGGGTCATCTGCGCGGATATGGACGTTGAAAGCTTTGATATCCTGACGGCCCCGGGTGACATCCCGCTGAGTGGCAAATTCTCCGTAGCGTCCGATGCGAGTGACCCGGCCTTCAAGCATGTGGCCGGGTTTTCCAGGGGTGCGGATTCGCGGCTGAGAATTTAGCGAAATGGCGGCAATCAGCGTTTCTTCGATGTCCACCCGGATATAGAGGCCGTTGAAATCGATGAGGGTTAAAATGGTCTGGCCGGGGCTGACGGTTTCGCCCGGTTCAAACCCCTTGAATACGATCGTTCCGGAAACCGGGCTCGACAGGATCGTCTGAGCCAGCCGGGCCCGCCAAAACAATACATTGGCCTCGGATTGTTTCAGGGATGCCCGGGCCGAATCCAGCTGGCTTTCAGCGGCCCTGAGCTGGGTTCTGGCGGCGTGGAGTCCGGAATCGGCTGCCGCCCGGCCGGCTTTTGACGCATAATAATCCGCTGTTGCCGTATCATAACGGGTGACGGTGCTCTCATACGATGCCTTCGGGACAATCTGTTTCCGGTAGAGGATCCCGTACCGCTGCATGTCCCGCTCTGTTTCTGCCATCTGAGCCTGTGCCCTGTCCATTTGTGCCCGTGCAGTGAGAATCTCCGCCTCCGCGCTGCGGATGGCGGCCCGGGCGGTGTCAATGGCTGAAGAAAACACCCGGATATCAGCCCTTGATTTTTCAACGCCCGCCAGGGCTGATTCAAGCGAGGCTTCAAGTTCGTCGCTTTCCAGCTCGATGAGAATGTCCGATTTTTGAACCCGGTCGCCTTCATCAACGTAATGGGCGGCAATCCTGCCTGAAATCATCGAAGCGATATTGACCTCGGTTCCTTCGACCGTGCCGGTGGACCGGATAACCTCCGGCCCCTTTTCCCGGATATGGTAAAACAGCAACAGGCAGACTGTAATGATCGCTGTAATAAAGGCCGCGGCAGATGCTATTTTTTTCTTCATCTAAAAAAAACCCTTCTGCACCGGTAGCATTCACTGCGGCTGTGTCAGTTTGTCGGTATGAATGACATCACGGATTCGCCTTGCCATTGGGTTTGACGCTTCTATGTTAAAAGACGGGAAATCTCCTCCGGGATCACTTTCCGGATGCCTGTTTCCGTGTCAGACCAAAGGCGATGAGCAGCCCGACGATTACCCCTGATGCAAATGTCAGCAGGAGCAGAACGGCGCGGGGCATGGTCACGGTGAAAAAAAGAAGCCGGGTTTCAATTGCTGCCGTGTTCTGAAGGACGATGATGATCGTCAGAAGCGTGAAAACAATGCCACCGGTCAATTTTATTTTTGTTAACGTGTTCATGGAATTTCCTTTCTGATATGGCTGAACTCCGTCATTTTTTAAATATAAAACAAGCAAACTCGTGTGATATCGGGGCGTGCCGTGTCTGGAGCGGATGCTGCCGGAAAGGGAGATGATATTGTCTTCTATTGGAAATAATAGTATGGTTTTTCCGGAAGTGTCAACAGGATGTCGGGTTCCACTGACTGCGCGTCGATGAGCATGGATAAACATATCTGTTGCGAAGCTTCGGCCGGCAGCGATATCATGGTTGCAGGCAGGCCCTGTCAGTCTGCCGGCACTGATGCCCCGGGGTGGTTTTGTGCCCCGTTTTTCCAACTGAAAACAAGTCGGGAATATGTCTTTGTCGAGCCTGTTAACCATCATTTCAGACTATCCGAAGATCGCCTATGGCGTGGTGTTTCTCATATCCCTGTCCGAATCGCTGGCCTTTGTCGGGATACTGATCCCCGGAACCGTTCTCATGCTTGGAATCGGAGTCCTCATTGCCACGGGATATCTTTCATTAAAACCGACGATTGTCCTGGCGGTAGCCGGCGCCATTGCCGGGGACGGGATCAGCTACTGGCTCGGTCGGCATTATCACCAGCGGTTAAGGGATCTGTGGCCGTTCAGGAAGCACCCCATGATGCTGGCCCGCGGTGAAGCCTTTTTCAACCGCCATGGCGGGAAAAGCATTCTGATGGGCAGGTTTATCGGGCCCATCAGGCCGGTGATTCCCATCGTGGCCGGCATGCTGGATATGAAGCCGTCAAGGTTCATTCCCGTCAATATTCTGTCGGGCGTCGGCTGGGCCTTTGCCTATGTCCTGCCCGGGGTGTTTTTCGGGACCTCTCTGGCGGTTGTCAGGGACGTCAGCACACGGCTGGTGGTGCTGTTGTTTCTGGTGGCCGTTGTCCTGTGGCTGGCGGTAACCCTTTTCCGGCGGCTTTTCTTTTTTCTCGCCGTAAAAGGGGCAACGTGGCTGTCTTTTCTGGAAGCCTGGATCGCCTCAGATGTCCCTGTCCAAGGGGTCAGGCGTTACATCAAGCGGGGTCTGATCGTTGCCTTTT